>CAMDML010000008.1 GCA_945902215.1 Klebsiella pneumoniae
ATGGATGGCCCGAGTCGAAGTGCACACGGATGTGCGTCTACGGTCCCGGCAATGCACTACCCTGTCCCGGCCCTGTGCGCAGAACACTGAAGAGGGTGTCCAGAATCCCCTTCCAGAAACCCCATGCCTGGAAATATCCCGTAATCACAGCGGTTCTGCCCGTTTTAAGGGTGAGTTGGTTGCGGCCATTCAGGCTCCATTCGGGTGGTTTGGTGGCATAATGTGACTACTGCACCATCTACACTAATTACTTTGGGGAACTGCTGATGAATGCGCCGCGTTTGTTTAAACACCTGCTTGCACCGGTACTGCTGCTGGCCTGTTTGCCGCTCAAAGCCCAAAGTGATTTTCTGGTCTACGTGACCAATGAAGATTCCAACGACGTGTCCGTCATCGATGGCGCGACTCATGCGGTGGTTGCAACCATTCCCATCGGCAAGCGGCCCCGCGGCTTGAAGGTCAGTCCGGATGGCACGCGGCTTTATGTTGCGGTTAGCGGTGCACCGAAATGCCCACCGACGATGGCAGATGAAGAGTGCGAGAAACTGGTTGTCGATCTGAGCGCTGATGGTATTGCCGAAGTGGATACTGCCAGTCGCACCGTGTTGCGCGTGCTGCCTAGTGGCATTGATCCGGAACAGTTCGACGTGAACTGGACCACGGGCCTGATGTACATCGCAAATGAAAACGCAAACCTCGCGAGTATCGTCGATGTTGCGCAAGGCGTGAATGTTAAGACACTGGATACCGGCCGTGAACCGGAAGGTGTCCGCGTCTCGCCCGACGGCAAAGTGGCTTACGTTACCGGGGAAGTGGACAGCGACATCACGGTGATCGACACTGCGACCGGCACGCTCAGCGGCAAAATAGCGGTAGGTCTGCGCCCGCGCGATATCGTGTTCAGTGCCGACAGTTCGCGTGCTTACATTTCCAACGAGATCGGCGCCAGCATTTCGGTGATCGACACGGCTGCAAACACCGTGTTGAACACCTTCGCACTGCCGATGGGTTCCTTGCCGATGGGTGTGGTGTTGTCACCGGACAATCAGACCTTGTATGTGGCCAACGGTCGCGCCCAGACCATCATGGCGCTGGATGTTGCGACAGGCGCGATCAAAGCGACGACAACAGCCGGGCGGCGTCCGTGGGGACTGACGATCAGCCCGGATGGCACCACGCTGTTCAGTGCAAACGGGCCGTCGAATGACGTGTCGGTAATTGATATCGCGAGTTTCACCGTGATCGCAACAGTGCCGGTGGGTACCACACCCTGGGGCGTGTGGACCGGTCCAAAGCCCTGAGCCAGGGTTAGGCCGTTCTGCGCAGCGCGGCCAAGCAGCCGCGCAAGCCCGTGTTTTCTGCCTTGATCAGAGCCAGCGGCGTGCTGGCACAGTAAGGCTGCATTCTTCCTTTCGCGGCGAATTTTTCCCTGAACCTGTCCCGATCAAGCAGTGTGCCCAGTTGTGGCAGAATGCCGCCAGTCAGGTACACACCATCCAGCGCGCCTGTAGCGAGCACGTAATCTCCGGCCACTGCAGCGAGAATGTCGAGAAAATCGTGAACTGTTTGCAGGCACAGGTAGTCGCCTTGGTGCGCGTGTCCGGTGATGACCTCTGGTGTCAGTTCTTCCGCATGCTTGCCTTGCAGTAGTGCGTTGGCCTTGTACAGCGCGGACAAACCTGGCCCTGACAGCAGCCGTTCTATCGAAACCCGTTCAAACTCATTCCACAACACGTCCAACAGTTGAATTTCATGGCGATTGCTTGGCGCGAAGGTGATGTGGCCGCCTTCAGTGGGGAACACGTCGCCTGAAGGACTCAATCCGGCAACGCCGAGTCCGGTACCGGGTCCGAGCACCACGCGCATACGACCGCCGCGCGGCCGCTGTTGCCCCCACCATTCCAGTTCATCCGGGCGCAGCAGATCGAGACAGGACGCCTGCGCGGTGAAATCGTTGATCGTGAGCACTTTGCAACCCAGTGACGCGGCGAGTTCGGCGCGGCTGAAGGACCAGTCATTGTTGGTCAGTCGGATCAGGTCGTGCTCAACGGGGCAGGCGAGGGCGAGACATAACGCATCGAAACGGAACGCGGGGACGCCGGCGAGCCAGGCACGCAGTGCGGCATCAAGCTGTGGATAGTCGGCACACTTGAGAGTTTTGACATGCAGCAGCTCATTACCGCCAGTAGCTGCGCAGGCGAAGCGGGCATGGGTGCCGCCGATGTCAGCGACGATTTGGAAGACTGGAGTCATGGTGCGGCCAAGGGGTCAGGCTTGCCGCAATTGTGCCGCATTGCGCGCCAGTGCGCGAATCTCATCCCAGCGCTGCTGCTGCACCAGTTCTTTGGTCACCATCCACGAACCACCGACGCAGGCCACATTCGGCAGGGCAAGATAGTCTTTCGCATTGCCTGGCGTGACACCGCCGGTCGGGCAAAACAGCGCCTGCGGCAATGGTGCGCCGATGGCTTTGAGCATGGGGATGCCGCCAGCCGCTTCGGCCGGAAAGAATTTCATCGAGGTGATGCCGTGCGCGAGCAACAGCATGATCTCGCTCGGCGTGTTCACGCCGGGTAGAAAGGGGATAGCGCTGCTTTGCGCACAGGCCAGCAGCTCTGGTGTGAAGCCCGGACTGACGATGAACTCCGCACCGGCATCAATGGCCTGCTGGTAGTTGACGCGGTTGATCACCGTGCCTGCGCCGACAATTGCGTTGGGCAGTGCCTTCTTGATTGCGGTGATTGCAGCCAGTGCGTGCGGTGTGCGCATCGTGATTTCCAGCACCAGCAGGCCGCCTGCGACCAGTGCTTCAGCGAGCGGCAGCGCCTGCTCCGGGTGTTCGATGGTAATCACCGGAATGACCGGTGCAGTGCGCATGATGCGGGTAATGACAGAGGACGCCATGGACAACAGTTCCTGAAAGAATACTCAGTTGGTATACAGACTCGATGCGCCCTGTTCGGCTGATCCGGCCACATGACGGAACGAGGCGAAGAGTTCGCGGCCGCAGCCTTCATGATGAGCGCGACCGCGTGCAGACAGCGGAATCCGCTTGCCTAATTCAGCGGCACTGACATGCAATTCCAGCGTGCCTGCTTCGGCATCAAGCGTGATCAAGTCGCCGTTCTGCACCAGCGCCAGTGGTCCGCCCATGGCACATTCCGGGCTCATGTGGATTGCGGCAGGCACTTTGCCGGAGGCACCGGACATGCGGCCGTCAGTGACGAGTGCTACTTGGAAACCACGATCCTGCAGTACACCGAGCGCCGGCGTCAGCTTGTGCAATTCCGGCATACCGTTCGCGCGTGGCCCCTGATAACGCACAACCGCAACCATGTCGCGGTCGAGATCGCCGGCCTTGAATGCAGCGAGCAGATCCTCTTGCTCGTCGAACACGAGCGCGGGTGCGGTGACTTTGCGGAACTCGTGTTTCACCGCCGACAGCTTGATGACGCCACGGCCAAGATTGCCCCTGACCAGATGCAATCCGCCGCTGGTGTCAAAGGGCTGGGCTACGCTACTGAGTACTTTTTCATCAAGACTGTGCGCGGGCGCAGCAATCCATTCCAGCTTTTGCCCGCGCAGTTGTGGCTCCAGTGCGTAATGCGAGAGGCCGCGCTCGTTGCCAACAGTGATGAGGTCACCATGCAGCAGTCCCGCAGCAAGCAGTTCGCGGATCAGTACACCCATGCCGCCGGCTGCGTGGAAGTGATTTACGTCGGCGTCACCGTTCGGGTAGATGCGGGTCAGCAGGGGCACTACTTTTGAAAGCCGGTCGAAGTCGTCCCAGTTGATGTTGATACCGGCCGCGCGCGCGATCGCGACCAGATGGATCGTGTGATTGGTTGAGCCACCCGTAGCAAGCAGCCCGACGATGGCGTTGACGATGGCATTTTCATCGACCAGTACACCTAGCGGCCGATAGTCGGCACCGCCGGCAGTAAATTTCAGCACTTGGCACGCGGCCGCTTTGGTCAGCTCGTCGCGCAGCGGCGTGTTCGGATTCACGAACGACGCGCCCGGCAGATGTAGGCCCATGATCTCCATCATCATCTGGTTGCTGTTCGCGGTGCCATAAAAGGTGCAGGTGCCGGGGCTGTGATAAGACGCGGATTCCGCGCGCAAGAGTTCGTCGCGCCCGACCTTGCCTTCTGCGTACAACTGCCGGATGCGTCCCTTTTCCTTGTTGGGCAAACCCGATGGCATCGGGCCGGCAGGCACGAACAGTGCGGGCAGGTGGCCGAAACTCAGAGCCCCGATCAACAGCCCCGGTACGATCTTGTCGCAGACACCGAGATACAGCGCGCCATCGAACATCGCATGACTGAGCGCCACCGCGGTAGCCATCGCGATCACATCACGGCTGAACAGGGACAGCTCCATGCCATCGGTACCCTGCGTAACGCCGTCGCACATCGCTGGCACACCGCCGGCAAACTGGGCAACGCCACCGGCGGCGTGGATCGCGTGTTTGATCAGTGTGGGGAAATCCTTGAGTGGCTGGTGTGCCGACAGCATGTCGTTGTACGCCGACACAATGGCGATATTGGCTTTGACTGTGGCGGTCAGATCCTGTTTTTCTTCCAGGCCGCAAGCAGCAAAACCATGTGCAAGGTTGCCGCAGCCGAGATGGGCGCGTTGGCGTTTGTCGCCACCGGCCGCGGCAATACGTTGTAAATACGCGGCGCGACTGACGTGGCTGCGTTCGCGGATGGTTGCGGTGACTTGCGAAACTATGCTGTGCATGCGTGCTTCTTCATCAAGAGGTCAGGGACTCCAGAAAACCGTCAGCGGTACCGCGGATTGCTGGAGAAAAATGCTTACAGGCAGCGCTGCCTGATCTTTGGTAACGCGCGCTTTCTCATACGCCATGCGCTTGTCGCGGCCGGTGATGAGCAGAAACAGATGCTCGCATTGGAGTAGCGCGTGCGGTGTCAGCGTCATGCGCGCTGTGTGTTCACCGGCAACCTCGGATGCAGGGGCATGCAGTGCTGCGCAGGGCGTCTTCGCGTCCAGAGCGTGCTGCAATCCGTCCGCACCCGGAAACAGGGAAGCGGTGTGGCCATCCGCGCCCATGCCGAGCAATGCGGCGCTCCAGGGTTTGGGCAAGGTTTTGTAGGCACGGTTGCATTCAGCTACGGCATGTCTTTCATCAGCTCCCTGCAGTTGGTGAGCATTTTTCATGCCAGTGAACTGGCAGGCCGCTGCACGTTCACGTAACAAGGTTGCGCGCAGCATGCGCTCATTACTGGCCGGGTGATCAGGCGGTAACCAGCGTTCATCAACCAGTGCGACGCTGATCCTTTCCCAGGGTAGTGGCGCGGATGCGAGTGCCATATAAAGTGGTGCTGGTGTTGCACCGCCGGATAGCAAGAGGGTAGCGCTTGGGGATTTAACCAGACTGTGTTGCAACTGCGCACAGATTGCCGTCTGCAGATTCTCGAGCAGAGCAGTGCGGTCACTGTAAAAAAATTCTGCGGGCATCGATCCAACCGTCTGCTAGATAAGCCTTATAGAAAGACTATTGTGTAGGCGTAGGCCACTGCGATCAATTACTCCCATGAGGGCATGGAACATGCAGTTTACGCCCATAAAGCCGTTTTGTAGTGTCGCGGCACAACGACAGGGCATACTGTGATTCAAAAGGTTCCGTCAAGCCCGATTGTGGTGCGGTTGCTGACAGCGACGTAGTCTGGACACGCCCAGATTCCATGAAGCTTCTGACTTTAGCGCGGGGCCATGCTTCGCGGTTTTCAGCAGACGGAGCTTTTTGGTGAAGACCATGCAGTCTCCGGATCAGAAACGGTAGTCAATGCCTAGTGACAAGCGCGTGAAATCCACCAGCGCCGGACTTTCCAGTCCTGAGTACCATGCGTAATCTGCATCAGCATAATAGCGTTCGGCCGAGGCAGTAAATGTGAAAGCTTCAACTTCCATTTGCACTTTCAAACTGCCGCTCCATGCACCGTAGTTTGCAAGGCGAAAGTCGGTGGAATGAAAAGTTTGCGCAGAGAAACTCAGCGCGGGGTTGAAGAAGTCGGCAGCACTTTGGCTGTAGTAGCGCACACCGGGCACGAGCTGCCATGTGTCACCAAGGTTCTGGTACCACGCCACATCGAGTGTGTGTGAATTGATGCCGAAGTCATCATGGTAGAAACGGTAGTCGGCTTGCAACGCGGCGTCGGCAGCCGGGATGAAACGGCGCCAGGCGGTGGTCCATGCAAGTTGCCTGCGGGAATCGGGGCGGCGGTCGTTGAGTTTGTAAGGGTCGCTCAGGTAACCGGACAGATATGAAAGGCTCAGACCGGTCTGTACAACGCTGTCGCGATTCATAATCTGGCTGACTGAGATGAACACGGAACGACTGCGCTTGTCAGCGTTGTTGATCCTTATGTAACCCACTTTCTGCGTCGGCTCGAGTTCATCAGATGAATAACCCAGGCCGGCGGCAACAGTCGTCAAATCGTTGTTGAAATGGCGCTCGGCATCGATGCTGCCGCTAACCGAGTCGTAGTCATTCTCGTGCGAACCCGCAAGCGTCAGGCCAACGGTGCCATTGGCGAGATAGCGGCGGCCGTTTGCGCTGTAGTCGCGGCGCTCCTCGCTGATAGTTGCGCCGCTCATCACCACGGCAGCGCTGCCATCGCCACGCACGATTGTGTACCAGGGCGAGGCGCCGCTCATGCTTTCGTAGCTGGAGTTCAGCGTCAGGCTGTAGTTCTCTCCGACCGGAGTCTGCAGGCGCAGTTGATGAATGTCGATGTCGTAGCGTTCAGCGCTACCAGCAATTCGTGCGCGGTTGTCGAGATCGTCTTCTTCATAGGAGGACAAGCGAAAGGATGCAGTGCTGGTGGTGGGCGGGGCATCGGCGCGAGCTTGCCCGGACAAACCGGGTAGAGCGAGAGCCGAAGCAGTCAATGCCAGTAGGGTGCGTGAATTCAACGTCGCCATCAGTTGCAACCGCAACCGCCGCCAGAGGTGCTGTTGCCGCCGCTGGAGGCTTCCTTGCTGAAATAGATATGGTCGTCGAGAGTGCCTTCCAGCGGATCGGATTCGAGTGCCATTTCAGGTCGCGCCAAGGTGCCGCGTTCCCAGGCTGCCACCGGGGTGCATGCGGCCAGCATTACTGTGACGGTGAGCAGCAACAATTTGGCGATGAGCTTCATTCCAGTTCGTCCAGTAGTTTGCCGACTTCGGCTTCGATCAGTTCGATATCGCTGCGCTTGAATCCTGTATGCACCAGTCGCACGCGGCCTTCGCCATCAACCAAATAAGAGGTGGGCATACCTGGCACCGAGTAGAGCGCGGGTGTTGTCCCTTCCGGGTCGCTGACAACAGGATAGCTTACCGGTTCGTCGAGCAGGAATTCGATACCGTCCTCCGGTTCGCTGTCCACGTTCACGGCCAGCACTTCAAAGGCCTTGCCCTCGGCGACGTAACGCTCACGCATTTCATTGAGGAGCGGGATTGAGACAAGACAGGGGGCGCACCACGAGGCCCAGAAGTCGACGTAGACAACCTTGCCGCGGAAAGCGGTGAGGCTGATGGCGCTGCTGCCGTCACTGGTGCGCAGCGGCGGCAGCGTGAAATCCGGTGCAGTGTCGCCGGTTGCAACCGCCAGCGCGAGGCTGGGGAACAACAGGACACAAAGGAACTGTGCGATGCGCGGGCTCATGCGGGGAAGAATCTCTAGGGTTCCAGCAGTGTCAGGAACTGGCTGAGATCCTTGTATTGCTGGGTGTTGGTGGGAAAAATTCCGCCGCCGTCATGTTGAATAGCGCCGCTAACTTTGCCAAGTACAAAAGTCTTGCCGCGTCCCATGAGACCGACGAACACATTGTAGTTGGCATCAAGTTGGCTGGTACTCGAACCCGGCAGGAAAGTATGCACATGACCAGCCGATCCGCCTGCAATATGACAACTGATACAAGTGGCCAGAACGATATTGGGTGAAATCTTTGAGGCAAACAGCGCCTTGGCCTGGTCTGTCTTCGACTGCGCCGCCGTGATCGTAATAGGCAGGCCGTTTACGTGGTAGCGCAGGATGCCGTCCGGCGGCATGTAACCGAGAAAGAAGCGGTGGTTGCCGGCAGTGCCGAGCGTGCCGGTGAAAAGGTCGAGCGAAACCACTGAGCTCAAAGTCTGGTTCTCGCGGAAGGCCTGCAGGGTTGCGACCGAACCGTTCCAGGTTACCCAGACGCCACTCTGCGTGCGCATCATGAAGCTGATGTGGTTCATGTTGCTGTCCAGCAAGCGGTCCACGACAAAGAGGGTGGCAGGCTGGCCGACATTCGCGGCTTCCGGACGGACTTCACCGCGGATCAACACGGTTTCTGCCACGGTCGCAGAGCTGACGAAGGTGGCACCATTGTCGCGGCTGACACCCAGACTGAAGCTCGAACTGCTCGTAGCAACGCGCCCCGGGCCATCGTGACGGGACCCACCGAGGGTGGTTTGGGCGAAGGCCAGGCCTGCGATGCTGACCGAGGCGCTGAAGAGTGCAGCCATGCTGAAGAGGCGCAGAAGTCGAAAATTAATCATGTGAACTCTCTTTTGTTGTCACTGGCTACAGACAGGAAGGCCGGGAACCTGTTGCGCGAACGGCCGGTCGGCAGTCTACAACGAAGACCTTCGGATTGCAGATAGCCAACCTGAATGCAGTATTAACAGAAAAACCGGGGTTCAGTTGACCGTGGCACGACAACGGCGCCTGCGGCGTTTGCAGCCGGAGCTCCCCATCAGCGCGAATATTCTGCAGAGGGAGCAGGTATCAGTACATAAAAAAGGCCTGGATGTTGCCATCCAAGCCTTTTTGTAAAAATATTTTAAAAACAGTGGGTTACGGGGTAAGGGTCTTGATATAGGCGGCTACGTCCAGCATAGCCTGATCATCTACCAGGATCTGTGCCATTGGTGCCATCTGCATGCCGTAGGTGTCTTTAGGGTTGTTACCACGGATGCCGCCTTTGAAGTTCTGCAACTGACGCACAACGTACCACTCTTCCTGGCCAGCCAATTTGGGCGCGTTCAGGGCTTCCATCCCTTCACCGTTCGCGCCATGGCAGGCGCCACAGGTAGCGAACAGGGTTTTGCCGCGTGCGGCATCGCCTGCAGCCAGGGCGCCGGTGGACGACAGGGTGACTAGAGCGGCGACTGCCAAGGTGTTCATCAACTTCATTGCAATACTCCTGTGGAGAGATCAACTGACGATTGAGGCGTTTTTGACACGCCGTGAGCTTAATTGGAACCTGCTTAATCGGGACTTAACTGGAGCGAGGACGGATTCAGGTATGGTATCTTTGCCCGCCGCGAAAACGGGCGCGATTATAGCGATTTTTTGGCTCGCGGCGCAGCACAGTGGTCCATATTTTTCTTCAATGGCGGGATAAAGCAGTACATGAGCATCAAATCAGACAAATGGATACGCCGCATGGCCCAGGAACACGGCATGCTGCACCCTTTCGAGCCGAATCAAGTCCGGGAAGTGAACGGCGGCAAGGTGATCTCCTTTGGCACGTCCAGCTATGGCTACGACGTGCGCTGCGCCAACGAATTCAAGATTTTCACCAACGTCCATACTTCCAACGTGGTGGACCCGAAGAACTTTGATCCCAACAGTTTTGTCAGCATCACCGAGGATTATTGCATCATACCGCCCAACTCTTTTGCATTGGCGCGCACTGTCGAATACTTCCGCATTCCGAAAAATGTTCTGACTATCTGCCTGGGTAAATCCACCTACGCGCGTTGCGGCATTATAGTGAACGTGACGCCGCTCGAACCGGAGTGGGAAGGGCATGTGACGCTTGAGTTTTCCAACACCACGCCGCTGCCGGCGAAGATCTATGCCAATGAAGGTGTAGCACAGATGCTGTTCCTTGAATCGGACGAGCAATGTGAAGTCACCTACAAGGATCGTAACGGCAAATACATGCGGCAGATGGGCGTCACGCCGCCCAAGCCCTGAGGCACATCCATGCTGGCCGCCGTCGATCTGTGCTGCGAACGCGACGAGCGCGAGCTCTTCACACATCTGGATTTCATCATCGCTGCCGGTGAGGTGCTGCATGTGCAGGGCGCCAACGGCAGTGGCAAAACCACGCTGCTGCGCATCTTGTGTGGACTCAACGACGAATTCACCGGCAGCATCCTCTGGCAGGGACACAAGCGTGACGCTGTAAGTGAAAGTTTCCACTCTGGTGTGTTCTATCTGGGCCACAGTCCCGCGATCAATAAAACTCTCACCCCGTTGCAAAATTTGCGTTGGTACTGCGCGAGCCGTGGTTTCGCCGACGATGCTGCAATCCTGCAGGCACTGTCAGGCATGGGGCTCACAGGCTATGAAGATATTCCCTGTTATCAGATGTCGGCTGGCCAGCAACGCCGTGTGAGTCTGGCGCGTATGCAGTTGGCACCGGCGACCCTCTGGATACTGGATGAGCCGTTCACCGCGCTTGATCGTAAAGGCGTTGCTGATCTGGAAGCCAGAATCGCCGCGTTCGCACGCAGTGGTGGAGCAGTGATTCTTACTACGCACCATCCCTTGCAATTGGCCTGTACACTGCGCGTCATCAATCTCGATGCGCAAGTGGGAGTTGCGATATGAACGCAGCGCGCCAGCAACTCGGATTGGGTGGCACGTTGGGTGCCGCGCTGCGCCGCGAACTGTTGATCGCACTACGCAGCCCCGGCAACATCGTCAACCCGCTGATGTTTTTTGTCATTGCGGTATCACTGTTTCCGCTCGGCGGTGGTTCCGACCAGCAATTTCTTGCCAGCATCGCGCCAGGTGTAGTCTGGGTAACGGCGCTGCTCGCGGTAATGCTGTCGATGGAAAGTTTGTTCCGCGCTGATTTTGAAGATGGCTCGCTGGAGCAGTTGCTGTTGAGCCCGCAGCCCTTGTATTTCCAGTTACTCGCCAAAGTATTTGCACATTGGCTGATGAGCGGCTTGCCGCTGGTGCTGCTGGCGCCGTTGCTGGGCTACATGCTGGCACTGCCGCCTGCCGGCTATATGCCGCTGGTTGCAGGATTGCTGCTCGGCACACCAACGCTGAGCCTGATCGGTGCCATCGGCATGGCGTTAACCGTGGGTTTGTCGCGCAGTGGCCTGCTGCTCGCTGTGCTAGTATTGCCGCTCTCGATTCCGGTGCTGGTGTTTGGCGCGGGGATCGTTGATAACGCACTCAACGGCCTCCCGGTGACCGGACTTCTGGCGCTGATGGGAGCGCTCCTGACGCTGGCAACGACGCTGTCGCCGCTGGCCATCGCTGCGGCACTTCGCATCAGCGTAAATTAAATTGTGAACTAATCTTTCTGCTTAACGTATATGTGGCAATGGTTTTATAAACTGGGTTCGCCCAAACATTTCTACGACATGACCACGGGCTTCGTGCCGTGGCTGGCGTCAGGTACATTTTTCCTGCTTATTGTCGGCCTAGTATGGGGCCTGATGTTTGCTCCCCCGGATTACCAGATGGGTGACAACTACCGCATCATCTATATCCATGTGCCGACCGCGACGGGTGCAATATGGATTTACGTGATGATGGCGTCCATGGCCGCAATGCACATGATCTGGAATATCAAAGTAGCCGACATGGTGGCAAAGTCTTGCGCGTTGATCGGTGCATCGTTCTGCGCAACCGCGCTGGTTACTGGCGCCGTCTGGGGCAAGCCGACCTGGGGTACCTACTGGATCTGGGAAGCGAAGCTGACGGCCACTCTGGTTCTGTTCTTCTTCTATATTGGTGTCATGGCGCTGCGCGCTGCATTCGATTCCGACAGTTCCGGCGCCAAGGCCGCATCCGTGCTGACCTTGGTCGGCGTGGCCAACCTGCCGATTGTCCTGTACGCGGCGGAGTGGTGGGCATCCTTGCATCAGCCGGGTTCTGATATCGGTACCCGGGCGGATGGGGCCAACCCGCCGGAAATCTGGATTCCCATTTTCTTTACCGGGTTCGGCTTGATCGGGCTGATCTTCCTCATCGTCATCATGCGTACACGTAATGAAATCCTGCTGCGTGAACGCAAAGCGCAGTGGGTGCAGGATCTCGTGCAACAGGAGGCTGCCGGTGGAATTCCAGTTTGAAGGTCTGGCAGATTTTCTCTACATGGGGGGCTACGCGTTCTACGTGTGGACCTGTTACGTGTTCTTTTCAGTGGTGATGGGGTGGAACCTGATTGCGCCCGTGCTGGAAAGACGCAAAGTGATGAGCCTGCTGAAAGCCAGAGTGCAACGCGAAGTGGCCCGCTCCGGTCTTACAGAAGCAGGGGAGTAGTATTTTTATGCAAAATGTCCGCAAACAGAAACTGATGATCGTACTGGCCATCCTGCTCGGCTCGGCTGCCACTGTGGGTCTGTTGCTGGTAGCTTTCGACCAAGGGCTGAACGTGTTCTTTACGCCGACCGAGATCGCTGAGGGCAAGGTCGGTGCGCAACAGAATTTCCGCATTGGCGGCATGGTCAAGCAAGGCAGTCTGGTGAAACAGGGGCTGGAAGGAACGCGCATTGAATTCATCGCGACAGACACTAATGAAGACATTCCTGTGGTGTACACCGGCGTACTGCCAGACCTGTTCCGTGAAGGGCAGGGCGTTGTGGCCGATGGTTACCTGGATGAGAGCGGTGTGTTTCATGCACAACAAATCCTCGCCAAACACGACGAAAACTATATGTCAGCCGAAGTGAAAGCGGCGCTCGATGCAGCAGCTGCAAAGAATCAGGGAGCGGTTACACCACAATGATTCCTGAACTTGGCAATTTCGCGGTAATGCTGGCGCTGTGTCTCGCGCTGTTGCAGTGCGTGGTCCCGCTCGCAGGCACGGTCACCGGCAACCAATTGTGGATGAGCCTGTGCCGGCCGCTCAGTTCCGGCATCTGGGTGTTCATGGCGCTCAGCTTCACCTGTCTGGCTTACGCCTTTCTGCACGACGATTTCTCCGTGGCTTATGTGGCCCGCAATTCCAATTCGCTGTTGCCGTCCTATTACAAGTTCGCGGCGGTATGGGGGGCACACGAAGGGTCATTGCTGTTGTGGGTACTAATTCTCGCAAGTTGGGGCTATGCGGTCAGTCTGCTCAGTCGCAACCTCCCGCTCGACATTCTGGCGCGCGTGCTGTCGGTGATGGGCATTATCCAGGCCGGCTTTATGGCCTTCCTGTTGTTCACCTCCAATCCTTTCGAACGCCTGCTATTGAACACGCCGAGTGAAGGCTCTGACCTTAATCCCTTGCTGCAGGATTTCGGCCTGATCGTGCACCCGCCGCTGCTGTATATGGGCTACGTCGGTTTCTCAGTGGCCTTCTCCTTCGCAATTGCTGCGCTACTTACGGGACGTCTTGATGCCGCGTGGGCGCGCTGGACGCGACCGTGGACCAACGCCGCCTGGGCCTTTCTGACGATCGGCATCGCAATGGGCAGTTGGTGGTCATACTATGAATTGGGTTGGGGCGGCTGGTGGTTCTGGGATCCGGTGGAAAACGTGTCCTTCATGCCATGGCTGGTTGGCACCGCACTGATTCATTCGCTGGCGGTCACCGAAAAGCGCGGGGTGTTCAAGAGCTGGACCGTGCTCCTTGCCATCACCGCTTTCTCATTGAGTTTGCTGGGGGCCTTCATCGTGCGCTCCGGTGTGATCACCTCGGTGCATGCGTTTGCCGTCGATCCAGAGCGCGGCATGGTGCTGCTGGCGCTGCTGTTGTTCATCATCGGCGGGTCGCTGTTCCTGTACGCGCTGCGCGCGCCGGTTGTTAAGGGGAGTTCGTCCTATGCGGCGAATTCCCGCGAAGTGTTTTTGCTCATCAACAATGTCCTGCTGGTCGTCGCAATGGCGGCGGTGCTGCTGGGCACGCTGTTCCCGCTGATCCACGAAGCGATCTACGGCGAGGCCAACCGCGTGTCGATCGGACCGCCGTGGTTCAACATCATGTTCCTCCCCTTGATGGCGCTGGTCAGTTTCTTCCTTGGCATCGGGACCTTTTCGCGCTGGAAACGTACCTCGTTCGAACACCTGAAACAGCAGGGCGGCAAGGCTCTGTTTGCGAGCATCGCGCTCGGCATCGTGATTCCGCTGGTGGTTACCTGGGACGTAAATCCGGGAGTGATGCTGGCGCTGTCTCTGGCACTGTGGATCGTGTTCTGCATTGCGCGCGACCTCTGGGACAAGACCGCAAACAAAGCCAGCCGCCTAGCCGGTCTGCGCAGCCTGGGTCTCAGCTATTGCGGCATGCAACTGGCCCATTTTGGTTTCGCGGTGATCATCTGTGGCGTGTGCCTGACCAGCAACTACAGCATCGAAGAAGATGTGCGGATGGCGCCCGGCGAGAGCATCACTATCCGCGGCTACGAATTCATTTTTGAAGGCGTCCAGGAACGGCCGGGGCCCAACTACATCGCGGAGTCCGCCACGATCCGTGTTATGAAAGGTGACAGCGAGTACCTGACCATGCATCCCGAGAAACGTACTTACACGGCGCGCGGCGACACGCAGACCGAAGCGGACATTCAGGTGGGCTTCTTCCGCGACCTGTTCACCGCCTTGGGCGATGATCGCGGCGATGGCTCATGGGTCGTGCGCATCCACTACAAACCCTTCGTGTTCTGGATTTGGTTCGGTGCGATCTTGATGGCAATGGGTGGTGTCATCGCGATTCTCGACCGGCGTTATCGCAGCAAGCGGGTCACGGCAGCTGCGGTAGTGACGCCAGCGGCCGATTCCCTGCTTCCGGAGACGGCATAGCCGTACTGCACGATGAGCAACCGCGCCAAACTGTTTTTTCCGGTCCTGTTTTTCGTGGGTATGCTCGGGTTGTTGTACTTCGGGCTCCACCGCGACCCGAACCTGGTGCCGTCCGCGCTGGTGGACAGAGCGCTGCCGGAGTTCACCAAGCCTGATCTCTTCGATCCAACCAAAACCGTCAGTTCCATGCAACTGCGTGGTGGTATTTTCCTCGTGAATGTGTGGGCCACCTGGTGTGCGCCCTGCCATTTCGAACATCCCTATCTTGTCGAGATCAGCGCGCGCGAACCGGACATCACCTTCGTCGGCATCAACTACAAGGATGATCCGCAGCAGGCGCGCGACTTTCTCGACGAGCGCGGCAATCCCTTCAAACTCAATCTCATCGATGCGGATGGCCATCTGGGCATAGACTTCGGCGTTGCCGGTGCCCCCGAGACCTTTCTGATCGACAGCAGCGGCACGATCCGATATCGCCATGTCGGTGTGATCGACAACAAGGTGTGGGCGGAAACCTTCGAACCACTTCTGGCGCAGATGCAATGACGCTCCGTGCTTACAACCTTGTGCTTGCGCTGTTGTTGCTGATTTCCGGGAGCGCTTGGGCGGCCGCGATCGAAGAGCACACCTTCACTGACGCGGAGCAGGAAGCGCGTTATCACAAACTGATCGTCGAGCTGCGTTGTCCCATGTGTACCAACTCCAACCTCGCGGGCTCCGATGCGCCGATCGCCACCGATCTGCGTAACGAAATTCTCAGTCAATTGCAGGAGGGGCGCAGCGATGAGGAGATCATGGTGTTCATGAAGGCGCGCTACGGCGACTTCATCACGTACCGCCCACCGCTGAACCGGGGCACGGCCCTGTTGTGGTTCGGACCGCTGGCGGCCTTGCTTGCCGGCTTGGTGATAGTGCGCCGCATGCTGGCCGCTTCCCGTGCCGCTGCTCTCGAAACCTCATTGAGTCCCGAAGAAGTGCAGCGCTTACAGACGCTGCTGAAGGACAGCCAGGAATCCCGATGACTGCTTTGTGGCCTTATCTCATTTTACTGAGCATCATCGCGATGGCGTTCGTCATCGTCCCCTTGTGGCGTTATCGGGAAACTACCGCGCAATCCACGTTGGATCAGCGCAGGGAGAAAAACCGCGATGTGTTTCTGCAACGTGAAGCTGAGTTGGCTCATGACCAGCTACAGGGCCTCGTCACGGCAGACGAGCACGCCAAATTGCTGGCCGAATTGCAGCGCGCCTTTATGTTCGATATGCAGGCGCTGGAAAAGCAGACCGCTGGGAAGAGCACCTGGTCCGGTGGCAAACCGGTACTGCTGATACTGGCGCTGCTGGTGCCGCTCGGCAGTGGGCTGTTCTACTACAGCTGGGGTTCGGGGCCGGATCTTGCGTTACCGGAGCTGCTGACCAGAGTCGGAACGGCACAGACGGAAGAAGAACAAACTACATTGTTTGGTGAATTGGCGACATTCCTTCAGCAGCGCTTCGAGCGCCGACCTGACGACATCCAGAGTGGTTACATGCTCGGTACGCTACTGGTAGAGCTGGAACGTTTTCCTGAAGCAAGCGCGGTATTCGCGTCCATGCTCATGCAGATGGAGCCGGGTCCGGATCGTGCCACGGTGCTCGGTCAGCTCGCACAGGCACAATACCTCCAGGATGATTCGCAACTGACCCCGCTCGTGCAAGCGACGATTGATGAAGCACTCGGCATGAACCCCAACGAGTTTGCCGTAATGAGTATTCTCGCGATTGATGCTTTTCTTAAACAGGATTTCGTTGGTGCAGTTGGCTACTGGCGCCGGCAGTTGTCTGCCTCAACCCCAGGCTCACAACAAGCGGAAACGCTGCGCGAGCGCATCGCGATGGTTGAGGCTGCCATGCCCGAAGGAACAACTACCGCTGCTGTAGACACTTCGCAAACCATCACCGTAGTCGTGACCATAGCGCCTGAGTTGGCGGAGCAGGTGACAGACGACATGCGCCTGTTCATCTATGCGCGCAACCCTGCAATGCCAATGCCGATTCTCGCGCAGAATCTGGCACTACCAGAGTTTCCATTTACGCTGACCCTCGATAACTCCATGTCCATGACAGGAATGACTCTTGAGACTGCACCTGCGCTTGTTGTTGGCGCGCGGTTGTCACGCTCCGGTACAGCCACCGCGCAGAGCGGCGACCTGCAGACCCTGTCTGAACCTTTCGCGCTGGCAGATCTCACGGCTCCCGTGCAACTCGTGATCGACGCAATCGCCCCCTGACACTTCAGGGACCGTGAGAGAGTATGACCACAGGCAGATTCAGCTCCCTGCGTTCCGCGCTCAGCAACCGCAATTTTGCGATCTACATCAGTGGCAATAGCATTTCGCTGATTGGTTACTGGATGCAGCGCCTTGCCGTTGGCTGGCTGACCTGGGAAATCTCGCATTCGGCATTTTGGGTGGGGGCAGTGGCCTTTGCCGAAATCTTCCCGCTGATTGTCGTTGGACCGCCCTTCGGTGTGTGGGCCGACCGGTTTGATCGCCGCAAGCTCGCGATCATCATGCAAATCTTCATGATGGCCCAGTCACTGCTGCTCTACGCTGCGATAAGTTTCGATCTGCTTACAATCGGCCTGCTGTTTGCCCTGACACTTGCTGAAGGCATCATCCAGGCGGCCTACCAGCCCGTGCGACTGGCCTTAATCCCCAGTCTCGTGCGCAAGAGTGATCTTGTTGCCGCCGCTGCCTTCACTGCGGTCAACTTCAATGTCGCGCGTTTCGTTGGCCCGGCGATCGCCGGGGTTGTGATCAGCCTCTACAGCCCGGCCTGGGCAGTGTTGTTCAATGCGGTGACCTATGCGCTGATTACCGGTTCCTGGTATTTCATCCGTTTGCCTGACCAGCTACAGGAGCCGGCAAAGACCCAGGGGCTGGGCCGCGACCTGTTGGCCGGATTGCAGTACATCCGCGCACGACCACCCTTGCTGGCCATTTTCGTGCTGCTGACGATCAATGCGCTCTTTGCGCGGCCGCTGACGTATCTGCTGTCTGCTTTCGTTGGCGCGGTGTACGCGGCCGGACCGGAAACGTTGGCCTTATTCACATCATCCGTTGGTATCGGCGCGGTGCTGGCCGGCCTCAAACTGTCGATGGATGGCCACACGCGGGGACTGATCCGGGGCATTCTGGTCAATGCTTTATCGACCACGTTCTGTATGGCCGCGTTCGCACTGACCACCAACAAGGTGCTGGCTGCAGGGCTGCTCCTGGTGTTCGGTTATTCGCTCACGGTGATCACGGTATCGGCTCAGACCTTGGTGCAAGTCAGTGTCGACGACAACATGCGGGGCAGGGTGCTGAGTCTGTGGGTCGCTTTCACACGCGGAGCCCCGGCGCTGGGTGTGTTGGTGATCGGTTGGGTCGCCAGTCATGTGGGGCTGATGTGGCCTACGGTGACGGCTGCGCTACTCTGTCTGACAGGCTTCGCGCTGATGCTGAATAGGCGGTATGAGATGCGCGCATTTTTCGAAGGAGCATGAGCCGAAATCAGACTTCTTAAATCCACAATTTTTGCTTACTTACCAAGGGGTTGATCTGTTTCAAACAAACCCTGCCCTAGTGGTCAGCAGGCTTTTGGTGGGAAGGCGAAAGTGATAACCTGAGCTCCGCCTCTGGCCCATGTGGCTAGGCGAATATGCCGGTAAAACACCTTTTGGGGGCTTGCATGAAATTCCGCACTCACAGCCTATCCTGTCTGTTCTCAGCTGCACTGCTCCTGATGAGTGATATGGCCCATGCTGCCGGCTCGTTCACGGCTGAATCTCTGGCCGCCAACCTTTACTTGATCAAGGGTCCGAGCGGCAACACGCTGGTGGCCGCCGATACCGATGGTTTGATTCTCGTCGAAGGTGTGCCTGCAGAACTGGCCGACGAATATCTGGCCTTCGTGAAGACAACTGCCGGTAATGACACCATCAAGGCGCTGGTTAATACTCACTGGCATCCGGAATCTGCCGGACTGAATGCCACGCTGCGCGTGCAGGGTGTTGATGTAATCTCCCATGCCAATACGAAACAGTGGCTGGGCTCAACCATTCGCCGCCGTGGCGATGAAATTCTCCACACACCGCTGCCCGCCGAACAACTTCCGAACAAAATTTTTTATGACACGCTGAGCCTGCCTTTTCGTGGCGGCAGCATCGAACTAGGCTACTTGGTGCAAGCTCATACGGACGGTGATATTTACGCCTGGTTCCCGGCGCAGCGGGTTCTGTATACCGGGCCAGCTGTACGCACCGATTCCTGGAGCGCTGTGGACGAAGCCACCAACGGCTTTGTTGGCAGCCTGATGGATGGCTACGACAAGCTGGCGCCATTGGTGGCTGCTGACGTGCGTGTCATCCCTGCCAGCGGCGCGCCGCTTGATAAGGCTGGTTTCGATGCCCAAATGGCCATGTACAAGAACCTGATGGCGGAAATGGTCAAGCTGTTGCGCCAGAGCCGCAGTGCGGAAGAAGTGGTGATTGCGAATCCCGCTGTGGGCCTGATGCCGGAGTGGGATGATCCTTCCGCATTCCTTGACGAGGGCTTCCGCAGCTTCTATGGCCATCTGCGCGACAACCAACATATAGGCGCGATGCCTTGAATGCCTGTCTCTTCATGAACACGCGACAAGTGCAGTAGCAGGAGTACACGATGAAACTGAACAAAACATGCCTCAGCTTTTCACTTCCGGTGCTGACGTTGCTGGCATCGGCAGTATTGGTCCCGCAGCACGTTGCAGCTGCGGCTTCCGAGGAGGCGCAGCATGTCGCCTCATCTTTTGATCGTTTCGCTGAAGCAGATCAGCAGTTCCGGTTTCTGAGCGACAACTGCATGGAATGCCACAACGCCGAAGACTGGGCAGGCAGCTTGGCCTTCGATCTGATTGCCCCCAATGAAATCGCCGATCATCCGGAAATCTGGGAGAAAGTGATCAAGAAGCTGGACGGGAGGATGATGCCCCCGGCCGGACAACCGCGCCCAGCCAATGCCGACGCCGATCAGTTCTCTACCTGGGTCGCTGATTATCTGGATCATGCCGGCACCCAGGAGCAGCATGCCGGTCGCGTGGGTCTGCATCGCATGAACCGCAAGGAGTACGCGAACGCAGTACGCGATCTGTTCGGTGTAGAAGTAGACGGCAGCGCCCTGTTGCCGGCAGATGCTTCGGTAGAAGGTTTTGACAACGTGGCAGAAGCGCTGCGCGTGTCGCCGTCATTCCTGGACCAGTCGGTGACAGCAGCACGCGTTGTCGTATCCCAGGCGGTCGGCAACCCGGCTCCGAGAGCTGGTGGCTCCACTTATTTTGCTTCTCGTAACCAGAACACGCATATCGCGGGACTGCCGCTGGGTACGCGCGGTGGACTGCAGGTTGAACATTATTTCCCGGCCGATGGCACCTACGTGTTGAACATCGGCAATCTTGCTGCAGCTTTGTGGGTGTCCAACCAGGAATTCACCCACACTGTGATCGCGACTCTGGATGGGGTGCGGTTCTTCGAGATGGAGGTTGGTGGTGGCGAGGATCTGAAGTCGATTGACCAGATCGGCGACCCTGTGGTTGACGGGCTCAACGCCAAGCTCAAAGACATCAAATTTACCGCAACGGCTGGTCCGCACAAATTGGCGGTAACCTTCGTTCATCGCTCTTTCGCGGAATACGAAGGCCCCTTGGCACCTCTGGTTCCTGGTGGCGGTGCAACCGTTATCGGCCTGAACTCCGTTGAAGTGCAGGGCCCCTTTGATCCCAGCGGACTCAGCGATACACCTGCAAGACAAAAAATATTTACCTGCCATCCGGCGGCTGGCGCAGAAGAAGTGGCATGCGCGCGGGAAATAATTGCGCGCACAGCACGTCTGGCTTACCGCGGCACAGTAGCCGACACCGATATGGAGCGCTTGATGGCTCTCTATGCGCAAAGTAGCGCTGCAGATGGTTTCGAGATGGGCGTGCGCCATGCTTTGACCGCCATTATCGCCAGCCCCAAATTTTTCTATCGCGAGGAAACCCTGCCAGCTAACGCAGTGGCCGGAGAAATTCATCCACTGACTGATCTGGAGCTTGCCTCGCGCTTGTCCTTCTTCCTCTGGAGCAGTATTCCGGACGCCGCACTTCTCGATCTCGCCGAAGCCGGCACTTTGCATGAGGATGGCGTGCTGGCTGCACAAGTAGACCGCATGCTGCGCGATCCACGTGCCGAGACTCTGGCCTCCAATTTTGCCTACCAATGGCTGAACCTGGCCAAGTTGGATGAAATAGATCCGGATCCGGCTCTGTTTCGCGACGTGGATCCACGCCTGCGCGGCATGCTTAAAACAGAAATCGAACTGCTGACCCGTGACGTTTTCTTGGGCAACAAACCCGTGACCGAACTGATGACGGCTGACTACAGCTATCTCAATGAAAGTCTGGCGCTGCATTACGGCATCAATAGCGTGAAGGGTGATGAATACCGCAAAGTCGCGCTGAGTGACTCGAATCGCTTTGGCCTGCTTGGCAAGGGCGCGATTCTGATGGTGTCCTCTTATCCCGACCGCACCTCGCCTGTGCTGCGTGGTGCCTATGTGCTCGATTACATTCTCGGCACGCCGCCGCCACTGCCGCCACCAAACGTGGAGGCGCTGATTGAAAACAAACCAGGTGCGCGTCTCATGACAATTCGCGAGCGCCTTGAAGAGCACCGCTCCAATCCTAGTTGCAGCGGCTGCCATGGCTTCATTGACCCGATGGGCTTTGCACTGGAAGGCTTCGATGCGGTGGGCAGGCAGCGGACCGTTGATCGTTTCATCGGTCAGGCGGTGGATGTCGATGGCGTGTTGCCTGATGGTAGCCCGATCACCGGTGTAAACGAGCTGCGAGACACCATCATGCAGCGCCCAGACTTGTTCGTGGAAAATCTTACCGAAAAATTGATGTTGTACGCGCTGGGCCGTGAAGTGGAACCCCAGGACATGCCTACCGTGCGCAGTATCGTTAAAGAATCGGGCAAGGATTCCTTTGCGTTCTACGACATCGTGCAGGGTATTGTGAAGAGCGAGCAGTTTCGTTACGTGCAGGCCAGCGCCGAATCAATTCCGGTAGTGGCTGCAACAGACAGACGGGATGATACCCAGCAGTTAGTCGGACAACAGTAAAATAAACCAACTTCGCAGGTCGGACTGAAGGAGCTACACCATGTTCATCACCAAGAAACATCTTTCACGCAGGCACGTACTTCGTGGTGCAGGCACAGCCATTGCCTTGCCGTTTCTGGATGCCATGGTACCGGCGGCGCAGGCACAGGCTGCTGCACCACTGCGCATGGGTTTTGTCTATGTTCCGCATGGGGCGGTGGCTGACAAATGGAGCCCTGCCGCAACCGGTACCGATTTTGAAATGAGCTTCATTCTCGATTCGCTCAAGGATTATCGCTCACACATGACCATTGTCAGCGGCTTGCGCAACAAACCCGGCGAAAGCCCAGATCCGCACGGCATCAAGGCTGGCACCTGGCTGCGCTGCGTAGCTCCCGATGGCACTGCAAATCCGGATGACGGTGTGAGCTGTGACCAGATGGCAGCGCGTATCCTTGGGCAAAACACGCCGTTCCCCTCGCTGGAGGTATCTACAGTTGAAGGAGGCGCAGGCAGCTTTGCCTCGACCATCGCCTTCAAAACTCCCAGCCAGCCGCTGCCGATGGAAGGCAATCCGCGCAAACTCTACTATCGTCTGTTCGGCCAGGGCGATACGAACCAGGAGCGCGCGGCAATTGGTGCCGAAACTACCAGCTTGCTCGATTACGTAATGGAAGATGCCTCCAGCCTCAATCGCGCACTGGGTGCTTCCGACCGGGTGATGATGAGCGAGTACCTCGAATCAGTAAGAGATATCGAGCTGCAAATGCAGAAACTCGCGGAACAGGATTTGTCCCATATCACTATTCCGGATGCGCCAGTGGGCACACCAGGTACTTTCCCGGCTCACCTTGATCTTATGTACAGCCTGATGGCATTGGCTTATCAGGCGGATCTGACACGGGTGATTACGCTGATGTCGGACCGCGAAGTCAGCATGCGTACCTTCAACCACATCAATATTTCAGATGCCTTCCACCCCTTGTCGCATCACCAGAACGATGCGGCCAAGATTGAGCGTTTGTCCCGCGTGCAGGCCTGGTATGCCTCGGCTTTCGCCACGTTCATAAAGACTCTGGCCGAGATGCCCGATGGCGACGGTTCCGTGCTCGATCACTCCATCCTGCTCTACGGCAGCGGCATGGCCAACAGCAACCTGCACAACAATGACCCCATCCCTTCGCTGGTGATGGGCCATGGTAATGGCAGTATCAAAGGCGGCCAGCATGTGAAGTACGCGCAGGACACGCCGCTCTCCAACCTGATGCTGACCTTGCTGGATCGTGGCGGGATTCCACTGGACCGCTTTGGTGACAGCACCGGATTGCTGTCGGAAGTGTAATCATGATTAAAAAACTGATATTTGCCACCGGTCTCCTGTTTTGTTCACAAGCGTGGTCACAGACGCTTGTCGAAATGGTGGAGCAGCAGAATTACGACGCTGCCACGCAGTTGATCGGCACTGGCGTCGATGTGAACGCCCCTTCTGTTGATGGCACTACGGCGCTGCACTGGGCCGTTTACCACGGCAATGTGGAACTCGTGCAGCGACTGCTGCGCGCCGAAGCGGATCCGAACACGCACAACGATTATGGTTCCTCGCCCATGAGCGAGGCCGCAACCGTTGGCAATGCAGAGCTTCTGGTATTGCTGCTGGATGCAGGAGCAGATGTCGAGTCGCCGAACCTCGAAGGGCAGACTGCTTTGATGGCAGTGGCCCGCACCGGAAATGTAAAGGCAGCGGAACTGTTGCTGGAACACGGCGCGGCTGTGGATGCGACAGAAAACTGGGGCGGTCAGACTGCGTTGATGTGGGCGTCCGCCAGACAGCAACCGGACATGATCGAACTTCTTATTGAGAATGGAGCAGAAATTGACAAGCGCGGCATCGACCGTAACTGGGAGCGGCGCGTTACCTCAGAGCCGCGTGTAAAGGAAATGTTCACCGGCGGTTTCACATCGTTGCTGTATGCAGCGCGCGAGAATTGTCTTGAGTGCGTCAAGCGTTTGCTTGCGGCAGGTGCCGACATCAACAAACCCGATCCCGACAACGTTTCCGCGTTGGTGATGGCCTTGATCAACATGCGTTACGACATTGCCAAATATCTGATTGAGCAGGGCGCTGACGTAAATCAGTGGGATTACTGGGGCAGAACTCCGCTCTATGCTGCAGCCGACATGAACATCGTGCCGGCCAGTTATCGCGGTGACCTGCCACCTGTGGAGAATACAACCGGTCTTGAAGTGGCGCGAATGCTGCTCGAGCGTGGCGCGGATCCGAACTATGCATTGAAGATATACCCGCCGCCCCGTAACGTTGCTTACGATCGTGCGGGCGACAATCCGGTAATGACTACCGGCTCTACGCCATTGCAGCGGGCTGCTTATGGCTGCGACATTGAAATGATGAAGTTGTTGCTGGAACATGGCGCTGATATGAGTCTCGCGAATATCAACGGTGTTACTCCGTTGATTGCGCTGACCACCAGTGGCGGCAGCCGCAATCGCAACAAAAGCGAACTGACAGTCATGCAAGGTCTGGATGTTCTGATTGCGACAGGTGCCGACATCAACCAGAAAGGCGGCATTTTCCTCGAGACTCCGCTGCATACGACCGCGCGCCTGAACTGGCTTTCGGTCGCCAAGTTCCTCGTGGAGCAGGGTGCTGATCTGGAAGCCAAAGACAGTCGCGGCTTGATTCCGCTCGACTATTCCACCGGCAAGGCTGACACGCAGTCGCTCGGCAATTTCAACGTGGTGGGTGAGTTGCCGGAAATGGCGGCACTGCTGACCGAATTGATGACTGCAAAAGGCATTACGGTCAGCAACTGATGCCGGCGGCGGAGCTGTTAATCCGTCTCGGCTCTGCACTGGAAAGTCCCGGCTACTGCATTCTGGATCAGGCGCTGCCCGCTGCACTGGCGGCGGAGCTGGCCAGAGAATGTCGCGAAGAAGATTCCCGGAACTTTCTTCCTGCCGGAACCGGGCGGCAGAATGGCCGCCAGCTCGACACGAGCGTACGCGCCGATTCCATACGTTGGCTGGATGCAGAAACGCCAGCGTGCAAAGCCTATCTTGCAGCCATGGATGCATTGCGCAGTGACTTGAATAGTCGCTGGTTTCTCGGGCTGTTCGACTACGAATGCCACTATGCCCGCTATGCGCCGGGTGCCTTCTATAGCAAACATCTTGATGCTTTCGCTGGCAACAAGAATCGCGTGCTCTCCACAGTGCTGTATCTGAACGCAGCGTGGGAGGCGGGGCAGGGTGGTGAATTACAGCTGTATTCTTTGAATGGCGCGACAGTGTTGGAAAGGGTTGCCCCCTTGCACAACCGGCTCGTGGTATTCCTGAGTGAACGCTTTCCCCATGAAGTCCTGCCGGCAAGCCGTGAGCGCCACAGCATTGCCGGCTGGTTCCGGGTCAGAAAATCCGCATAAAACCTACATCTTGATACGACTAAACACCTTGCGGATGTTGTGTTCGAAGATATTGGCTTTTTCCTGTTGGCTGATACGGGCGTTGTCGATGTAACGCTTGGTATCGTCAAAATAGAAACCTGTTTCCGGATCGATGCCTTGCACCGCGCCGATCATCTCTGACGCGAACAGAATGTTCTTGTTGTCGATCACGCCCAGCAACAGATCAATCCCTTTCTGGTGATACACACAGGTGTCGAAATACACGTTCTTCATCACGAGTTCGCTGAGATGTGGCAATTTCATCATGTCCGCCAGCCCGCGGAAGCGACCCCAGTGGTAAGGCACAGCGCCGCCGCCATGAGGGATAATGAATTTGATGGTCGGGAAATCCTGGCACACGGTGGACTGCATCAATTGCATGAAGGCGGTGGTGTCAGCGCTCAGGTAGTAGGAGCCGGTGGCGTGGAAGGCTGGATTGCACGTGCCGCTGACGTGGATCATCGCAGGTACGTCAAGCTCCACCATTTTTTCATAGATCGGATACCAGTACTTGTCGCCGAGTGGCGGCGAGTTGAAGTGGCCGCCAGAGGGATCGAGATTCAGGTTGCAGCCGACGAAGCCGAATTCCTGCACGCAGCGCACGAGCTCGGCGATGCTGGTCTTCAGGTCGGCGCCAGGTGACTGCGGCAACGCGCAGGCGCCAATGAAATTTTTGGGATATAGCTGAGTGACACGGTAGATCAGTTCGTTGGTGTGCTCGGTCCAGTACTGGCTGGTGTGGGTGTTGCCCACATGGTGTTCCATCCAGCTCGCGCGCGGGGAAAATATTGTGGCATCGGTACCGCGTTCGCGCTGCAGTTTGAGCTGGCCTTTCTCAAGGCTTTCGCGAATCTGGTCGTCGCTGATGCTGATGATGCCTTTCTCGCCTGGGTGCTTGGGATCGTGCTTCAGCGCAGCCTTTTGCGCGTCGCGGTAGATACCCAGAGCATCTGGGGCAGTGGTGTAATGGCCATGGCAATCGATGATCATGCGTGAGTACTCCAGCAGTAAAAAACAGCCGTGAAGGTTAGCATTTTTTCCTTTTGCATGCAGGCGCTTGCGGCGTTTTCCCCTTGTTAAATCAAGGCCTTTCCAAGGATTCCTGTGTCACTGCTTGTAGACCATGTATAATCTTGCTTGTTTGCCAGCGGGGACTCGGGCATGCACGATGTGAACGACAGGATTGCGGACGACAAGCAACAGCTCCATGAGCTTGTCGACAATTGGGCGCTCTTCAGTGATTCCGGCAATTGGCAACGATTCGCCGAATGCTGGCATGAGGACGGCTTCATGTGTGCCACCTGGTTCCAGGCGCCCTGTGCGGACTTCATCGCCGCCCGTCGCAAGGGTTTTGACAGCGGCGTCAGCATCATCCATTTCCACGGTGGCTTCACCTGTGATATCGCCGGTGCACGCGCCGTTAGCCAGACCCGCATGACGATCAGCCAACGCGCACAAGTAGAGCGGGTTCTGGTGGATGTGGTCTGCACTGGCCGCTTCTACGACTTCCATGAAAAACGCTCAGGCCGTTGGGGTATGGTGCGCCGCCAGCCCATCTACGAAAAAGATCGAATGGACGCCGTTGATCCAGAAGCGCAATTGCAACTCGATGCATCGTTGCTCCAACAATTCCCCGAGGGCTACCGCCATCTGGCCTATCTGCAGACAAAAATCGGGTACAAGGTCGCGAAGGGCGGGCTACCAGGACTGAAAGGCCCTGAGATCGAGAAGCTCTATGCCGATGGCGCCTCCTGGTTGGCTGGTGCGTCGGGGCCAGGACGGCCGGAGCTGGTGTTATGAAATGGCGGCTGTTATGTGGATTTTGAAGAGCCTGCTGACATTACTGCCGCTGCTGGCACTCTTTACGGCTGCGGAGGTCATGGCAGTCTCACTGGGTGATGAACTGATCCTGTCGCGCCTCGGCGATCCGGTCGAAGTAGAAATCGAAGTACTGCAATGGGAGGATATGGATCTTGACCGCGTCCAGATCACGTCAGCTTCGCAGCAAGATTATGAAGTGTTCAACCTTGTGTGGCTGCCAGTGCTTGAAGATCTGCGTTTCAATCTTATCGGACCTGATCTCGACGGTGCGGTGCGTGTGCTGGTCAGCAGTCGGGATCCCCTCAACGAACCATTTCTGGAATTGTTGCTCGTGTTGCGTTGGCCGGGAGGCTCACTGCGCCGTGAATATGTACTATTGTTTGATCCGCCAGAGACAGCGCTGCCCGCTGTGCGAACACCCGCCGTTATCATTCCTGTACCTGAGCCAGCACCTGTAATTCAGGAACCCGAACCAGTAGTAGAACCTGAGCCCCCCATAGCTGCTCCGTTATCAGAGCTAAAGGAACCGGAGCCGGTGCAAATAGCGCTCGCGCCGGTCCAAGAACCCCTTGTTGCTGAAGCACCACCACCGGTTGTAATTGAGGAAGAAGCCACTCCCGATGCCAGAACCCAGATAGCCATCGAGGTGGAAACGTTGTCGCCACGGCCGCCAGTGGTACTGGATGGCACACGGCTGACTTATCAGGTCCGTTCCGGTTCCAGCTTGTGGAATATCGCGCGCCAGTTTCGTCCGGCGGGAGCTGGTGAAAATCTGCATCAGATGCTGTTGAGCTTGCACAATTTGAATCGCAGTTCATTTATCAATGGCAATATCTCCCTGCTCAAAGCCAACGCCGTGCTGCAAATACCTTCAGCAGAGGACATCAACCTGATTGATTCGCTTACTGCAGAAGCAGAGTTCGACCGGCGCTGGGATGAAGGCACACAACGCATCGATGCCGCGCAGCGTGGCGAGCCTATTCCCATGTTCGCCAATATCGCACCGGCTGCTGAGATCGATATCAACGATGCTGATGACAATTTGCCGCTTGGCACCGAGGCACCCGCTATTGGCAATGGCGAAAACGCTCTGATCATGGTGTCGCAGACGAATACTCCGCAGCCTTTGCAATTGACGGATGCAGATACGACAGAAGCAGAGGCGGGCGAACTTCCGTTGCTGGTGCCACCCAGCATTGCCCAAGCTTCCACGCAGGCTGGTGTGGTTGTGCGGCAGGTTGTACAAACCCGCGCAGTGATCACCGCTGAACTGGAGAGCGAAGTAACGGCCATGCGCATGCGGCACCAGTCAGCTGAAGTCATTGCGAGTCAATTGAGTGCAACTTTGCAGCAAGCGCAATTGGAGCGGGCAGCGCGCGAATCACTGCTGGGTCGCGATAACCTCTTGCTGGTCGTAAGTGCGCTGACACTATTTGCTGCTCTGCTCGGGTCCATTGTGTTCAGCCTGAAAGTAGCCGGAGACCTGCGCTTGCGGCGCATGACATCCGGCAGCGCCCTGTTGGAGCGGCAAGCGGGTGGTCCGGTATGGTCCGCTGCGGAACGTCAGAACCGACGAACCGAACGCCGGGAGCCTCATCTACCTGATCTGTATGCTGGTGAATTGTTTGTGCCAATTGAAGACACCGGGACGACTGCTACCAACACGAACTCCCCGATGCGAACGGCGGTATCTGGTACAGCGGGTGTCCCGGCTTCCGGGGATCTGTTTGACCAGATGGACGGGCTGTTGGCCGGTGATGGAAAAAATTCCGGCAAAAACGCTTGATTTTCGCCATTTCTGGCACCTCATGCTCGTGTTAAGCCCCCGCCAAATACGGTAATATCAGCAGCCAGTTCCGGCAGAAAGCATCCCGTATTCCAAGCGGCAATACCATGTCAGCAGCTACCAGTAACCTGATCGACAAATACGGACGCCACATCGACTATGTGCGCCTGTCGGTGACTGATCGCTGCGATTTCCGCTGTGTCTACTGTATGTCCGAGAAGATGACCTTCCTGCCCAGGGAGCAGGTCTTGTCGCTGGAGGAGATTTACCGGATCGCTCGCGCATTCGTGGGGCTCGGCGTCAAACGGATTCGACTGACCGGTGGCGAGCCGCTTATCCGCAGTAATGTCATGTCGCTGGTCGAAAACATCGGTGCGCTGCCGGGACTCGACGAACTGCTGATCACCACCAATGGCTCGCGACTGGAAGCACTGGCGCAGCCCTTGAAGAAGGCCGGAGTCACTCGCATCAACATCAGTCTTGATTCGCTGAATCCCGACACGTTCCATCAGATGACCCGCACCGGCGATCTGCATCAGGTGCAACGCGGCATCTCTGCTGCCGTGGCAGCCGGATTCAAATCCTTGCGCTTGAATGCGGTAATCCTCAAAGGCCGCAATGATCACGAAGTGCTCGATCTGCTCGAATATGCGATGAAGCTGGGTATCAATATCGCCTACATCGAGGAAATGCCGCTGGGTGACGTGTCGGATCATGATCGGCTGGAAACCACCTGCAGTAACGACGAAGTGCGCAAGATCATCGAAAGTCGCTACCCGCTCACGCCGGTGGTGATGAAAACGGCTGGCCCCTCCCGCTATTTCCGCATGGACGAAAATGGCACCAAGGTCGGATTTATTTCTCCTGTGTCACACAATTTCTGCGATACGTGTAATCGTGTGCGGGTCACGGTGGAAGGCAGGCTGTTGTTGTGTTTGGGTAATGAACACTCGATGGATCTGCGTGGTATTTTGCGGGAGCATCCCGGCGATGACACTTTGCTGCAGGAGAGTATCCGCGCGGCCATGGATCTAAAGCCCTTGCGCCATTATTTTTACGACAAGGATGCGCCACAGATCGTGCGCTTCATGAACACTACTGGCGGTTAAACGTCACCGGGTTCAGCAGCAGTTGCCGCCAATCCACGTTTTCTCGCATTTCCAGCACATCCTTCCAGTATTCAATTATTTACTAGTACAAAGGTAGACAAATACGATGGCCGGTAATAAACCCCAACTGGACTTCATTCCACTGCGCGTTGCTGTGGTGACCGTGTCGGATACGCGCACCGAGGACACGGATACTTCGGGCCAGTTTTTACGCGATGCGTTGCAAGCTGCGGGACATTTCTGCTGCGCGAAGCACATCTGCAAGGACGATGTATACAAGTTGCGGGCACTGGTGGCGACCTTGATTGCGGATGATGAGGTACATGCCATCTTGCTTACCGGCGGTACCGGCTTCACCAAACGCGACAACACTGTAGTTGCTGTTACGCCGCTGTTTGATTCCTCCATCGATGGTTTTGGCGAACTGTTTCGTCAGCTGTCCTTTCAGGAAATTGGCACGTCTACGATCCAGTCCCGCGCCTTTGCTGGACTCAGCAATAGCACAGCTGTGTTCTGTATGCCGGGTTCCACCGGTGCGTGCCGTACAGCCTGGAACGGCATCATTGCCCAACAGTTGGACAGCCGGCATCGCCCCTGTAATTTCGTGGACAGGCTGATGATTAAAGGAAGCTGAAGGGGAAGTAAAAGGTAAAGCGCAGAGTTTTGAGGGGGGGGGTGGACATTGCGGCAGCCTGGCACGGGAAAAAAGTGCGCAAGCTGCAGCTCAGTCGGTTACCGGCAGTAGCCCTGAATACGGAAGTGGAGGGGGTATCACTTAACGCCTTGCAGTTACTTACCGTACAACAGTTTAAAGCGAGGTAAGCAGAAGCAACGGGACTGAGAGCACGATGGCTAAGCTCAGGGTTGCAATTGCCACTTCATCAATGATTTCAGGCAGGTCGATCTTGTTGAATTTAACGCTCATCTCGGTGCTCCTTTTAAGATAGTAAGATGACTAAATGAAAACGCAGTCTTGGTAAGGCTGCGGCGCACATGGTAACACAGCGTTACCAATATCGGTAACATAACTCAGAATAAAGTCATATTTAGTGTGAAATAGTTACCATTCTAGATATAAATTGTCACTTGGAACGGTTCGGTTCGGACTGATTTGAAGGCGTTTCGGAAGGATTTTGTAAGAATTGCTGTGAATAATTCTTTTAAAAGTAATTAATTAAGGAGTTTCCAGCGAAATCAGGCGAGAGTGTGGCGTGAATAGGCATTTGTGTACGAAAAGTGTTACCTCACAAGCTTGCTTGAGCCGAGCGCACCGCATGGTCGAAGGGTGGCGTTTCCATGCCTGAAACGCGTGGCTTGGAGGGCAAGGTAGTAGCTGTTCCGGAGACCCGACAGCTCGGGATTCTGGTTAATTTGCTGAACAACCGGGGTGCTCGGGTAATGGAGATTCCTCTCGTAGCCATACTTGATGCTCCTGACCCGGCCCCTATACTGGCCTGGATTGCGCGCTTTGTGCGCAAGCCACCCGACCTGTTTGTGTTGTTGACCGGAGAGGGTCTGAAACGCCTGCTGGAACTGACCAGTCGACACGCGCTTCAGCCATCCTTCGAAGAAGCATTAACCCAGACTCGTACCTTATGCCGGGGCCCCAAACCGGAACGAGTGCTCCGAACGCTCGGCTTGCAGGCCGCTATCCATGCTCAAGAACCGACTACGGAAGGCGTGATCGCCAGCCTCACCCAAGTAGAACTCATGGGTAAAAGGGTCGCCGTGCAGCTCTATGGGGAAGAGCCAAATTTGCGGCTCATTGATTTTCTGCAGAGTCGGGGTGCGCTGGTAGATGCCGTAGCACCGTATGTTTATGCTAGTCAGGAAGACGAAGCGAAAGTCATCAGGTTTATCCAGGCATTGGCAGCCGGGCAAGTCGATGTGGTGGCCTTCACTTCACAGCCCCAGTTCAAGCGCCTGCAGGATGTGGCCAAACAGCACGGCCTTGAACAGGTTCTGGACAGTGGGTTGCGGCGCACCTTGCTCGCGGCGGTGGGGCCGCTGGTTGCGCAGCAATTGGAAGGAGCAGGCTTTACTGTGGCTGTCATGCCGGACAAGAGTTTTTTCATGAAACCGTTGGTCACCGCGATAATGCGTCATTTTGAGCAGGGCGCTTGAGATACCCTATAATCCATCGCCATTCCAGGCGCTGAATTCCACGAGTCAAACCCATGCTTAAGCTCATCCTTGCGTTTCTTTTATGTGGCGCGTCCCTGGTACAGGCGCAGCAACCAGCGCGTGATCCGGATGAATTGTACGCAGTCATCGTCACCAGCCGCGGCACCATGGAATTCGTGTTGTACAAGCAAGTCGCCCCGTTGACGGTTGCCAATTTTGTGAATCTGGCCACACGCGGTTTCTACGATGGCCTGACCTTCCACCGGGTAGAGCCCAACTTCATGGCGCAAGGCGGCGATCCCGAGGGTAACGGCGGCGGGGGCCCGGGCTATGAATTCGAGGACGAAATTGCGCTGCGAATGAATCAGGAAGGCATACTGGCAATGGCCAATGCCGGCCCCACCACCAATGGCAGCCAGTTCTTTATCACCCATCTGGCCACACCGCATCTGAATGGCGGGCATACGGTGTTTGGGTTGGTGCAGAGTGGGCGCGAAGTAATCCGGGAAATACGCATAGGCGATGTGATTATTTCAATCAGCATTGTTGGCGATGCCACAGGCATGCTCGAACGCAAGAAGGAGCGGGTAGCGGAGTGGAACGGGATTCTTGACCAGAATTTCCCCAACCTCAAGCCGGCGTTGGTGGAATAGCCTCAGTCTTTTGGGCCGGCAGCTTCCGGCGCGTCGGGATTCAGATAGGGGTAAATGTAGAAAATTTGCGCGACTGTTGCCAGCAGCAGAATCGCCAGACTACCGAACACTTTGAAGTCCACCCAGTAGTCGTGAAAGGTGAAGGCCACGAACAGGTTGGCGGTGCCCAGAGTCAGGAATACACCCACCCAGGCCAGATTCAGACGGTTCCAGCGCGCTTGAGGCATCGTCACCATATGGCCGAACATCGATTTGGCCATGTTGGTTTCACCGATGAACTGGCTGCCAAGAAAGATCCCGCCGATGATCCAGTTCACTACCGGTGCCTTCCATTTCAGAATCTCTTCCGAGCGCAGCAACAGTGTTGAACTGCCGAATACCACAACGGCAATCACGACAATCCATTGCATCCTGCTCAGCGAGCCTCCCAGCAGAAGCAGCGCGCCATAGCAGAGCACCGTGAGTGCGATCAGCACGGCGGTGGCACTGAAGATGCCCCCGATGGTGATGTTGATGCCAGCGATGGCGAACATGCGCTCGTCCATCTTGTAGACAATCAGGAAGAAAATCAGCGGGATGTATTCGAGGAACTGTTTCATGGGGATGCAAAGTAGGGTTTAGTGCCGGCAATGGTAAGACATTTGCCGGCAAAGGTCTGTACGCCGACCGGGTTGTGGCATCCCGATCTGCCACATACCGGGCCTTGTGTTAGGCTGCGCGTTTTTCGCCATTGCCGAATCGCTGCATCTTATGGTCCGCGTAATCGCCATTCATCCCGTAAACCCCCAACTGCGCCTGATCCGGCAAGTAGTTGAGTGTATCCGCGACGGCGGCATTATTGTCTATCCCACAGATTCAGCCTATGCGCTGGGCTGCGCAGTGGGCAACAAGGCTGCCATGGAGGCGATCGTGCGCATCCGCCAAGTGGACAGCAAGCACAATTTTACGCTGGTCTGCCGCGATCTGTCGGAAATCGCCACCTATGCACGCGTCGACAATGCCAGTTATCGTCTGCTTCGGGCCCACACTCCTGCGCCCTATACCTTCATCCTGAAAGCGACCTCGGATGTGCCGCGCCTGTTGCAGCACCCCAAGCGCAAGACCATCGGCATCCGGGTGCCGGATCATCCGGTGGTCGCCGCTCTGCTCGCCGAACTGGATGCACCGATTCTCAGCAGCAGCCTGATCATGCCAGGCGAAACCGAGCCGCTGTTTGAAGTAGAGGACATGGCAGTCCGGCTCGCGCATGACGTGGATATCATCATTGATTCCGGCTTCTGTGGCCGCGAAGCAACCACTGTCGTGGATCTGGAAGAGGGTTCACCACAAGTACTCCGGCAAGGCAAGGGCGACCCCGCTCCGTTCCTCTGAAATCAGGCTGTTGCCCCCGGTTTTTCCTGTCCCATCCAGAGCGGTATTGCCGCTATAATCACGGCTCATACAAACCCCCGTTTTACCGGACGGCGGACCTGGAAAAACATGGCAGGAGCAAGGCTTGAGTTCGATTGATTCGCAGAGGCGCGTGTTGTCCGGTATGCGTCCTACCGGGCGCTTGCATCTTGGACATCTGCACGGCGTTATCCACAACTGGGTCAAGCTGCAACACGAGTACGAGTGTTTCTTTTTCGTCGCCGATTGGCACGCGCTGACCACCCATTACGAAGAACCGCAGGTCATCGAAGAAAGTGTCTGGGACATGGTGATCGACTGGCTCGCTGCCGGTGTGTCGCCCAGTGCTGCCACGCTCTTCATCCAGTCCCGTGTTCCCGAACATGCCGAATTGCATCTCCTCTTGTCGATGATGACGCCGCTCGGCTGGCTGGAACGTGTGCCGAGCTACAAGGACATGCAGGAGAATCTGAAGGACAGGGATCTCGCTACTTACGGCTTCCTCGGTTACCCCCTTTTGCAGAGTGCCGACATCCTCATGTACCGCGCCGGCCAGGTGCCGGTTGGTGCTGACCAGGTGGCGCATGTGGAACTCACGCGCGAAGTCGCACGCCGTTTCAATCATCTGTACGGCCGGGCACCTGATTTCGAAGAACAGATTCAGGCGGCAATCAAGCGCATGGGCAAGAAGCTCGGCAAACTGTATGAAGAACTCCGGCGCAAGTACCAGGAACAAGGTGATCAGGAAGCGCTCGCGCGCGCCCAAGCCATGCTGCGCGATCAGCCGAACATCACCATTGGCGACCGCGAGCGCTTGTTTGGGTATCTGGAAGGAAGTGGCAAGATCATTCTGCCGGAACCGCAGGCGCTGCTGACCGCAAGCGCCAAGGTGCCGGGGCTGGATGGCCGCAAGATGTCCAAGTCCTACGATAATGTAATCGCGCTGCGCGAGGACAAAGATGAGATCAGCCGCAAGATCAAGGTTATGCCCACCGACCCGGCGCGTGTGCGCAGGACAGACCCGGGTGATCCCGAAAAATGTCCCGTGTGGCAATTCCATCTGATGTTCTCGGACAAGGATGTGAAAGACTGGGTGCAGACTGGCTGCCGCAGTGCGAGCATCGGCTGTCTCGAATGCAAGAAACCGGTAATTGATGCCGTGGTTGTCGAACTGGCGCCGATCCGGGAGAAAACCAAACAATATGAAAGCAACCCCGACATGGTGAAATCCATCATGAGCGAGGGTTCAGAAAAGGCACGTGACACCGCGCGCGACACCTTGCAGGATGTGCGGCAGGCGCTGGGCCTGAACTACCGTTGAACACTCTTTAGACCTGAGTGCAGGGCACTCAGGGGCGGAATCACGCAACATGGACAAGAAACAGTACAGCATGAGCGAAACCACAACAGGCAGCGACGACATACTGCAGGAACGCATCAGTCTGCTGGCGAAGGCGCGCCTGGAAAATACAGGACGCCAGGAAGAGCTGCCGTTCGCGTTTGTCGCCGGCAAAGCGTTCACGGATCTGCCGAGGGATCTCTATATTCCGCCTGCGGCACTAGAAGTGTTTCTGGAAGCCTTCGAGGGCCCGCTTGATCTGCTGCTGTACCTGATCAAGCGCCAGAACATCGACATTCTCGAAATCAACGTGGCCGAGATCACCGATCAATACATTGCCTACGTTGAGCTTATGGAAGCCTGGCAGTTTGAGCTTGCGGCTGAATACCTGGTGATGGCCGCGATGTTGGCCGAGATAAAATCACGCATCCTGTTGCCGCGCTCACAGGATGACGAAGAAGACGAGGAAGATCCGCGCGCACAATTGATTCGGCGCTTGCAGGAATATGAGCGCTACCGTGAAGTAGCCGAACGCGTGGATGAAATGCCGCGCATGTACCGGGATCTTCACCAGGCAACTGCGCAGCCGCCTGAGCTGGACCGCACGATGCCGCGTCCGGACATCGATCTACACGAAATCCTGCTCGCCTTCGCCGAAGTACTGCGGCGCGCTGACTTGAACGAAAGCCACCACATCCAGCGTCAGAGTCTGTCCACTCGTGAGCGCATGTCGCAGATTTTGCTACGCGTTTCCTCTGAGCATTTCACTCCGATGTTGGCGCTGCTGATGAAGGATGAAGGCAAGCTTGGCGTAGTCGTTACTTTTCTGGCGATCATGGAGCTGATCAAGGAATCCCTGATAGACCTCGCACAAAGTGAACCCTTTGGACCCATTCACATCAAGGCCCGTACCTCATGATCCAGGCATCACAACTGAAAAAAATCCTTGAAGGTGTACTGCTCGCAGCCGGCAGGCCCTTGCCGCTCGATCGGCTGGAAGCACTGTTCAGCGAACACGAACGTCCGGAGCGCGACGAGCTAGTCGCCGTGCTCGATTCCATCAGTGAAGAATGCGAAGGTCGCGGCTATGAATTGAAAAAGGTATCTTCCGGTTACCGCTTGCAAGTGCGCCAGGAACTGAGCGAGTGGGTCAGCCGGCTGTGGGAAGAGAAGCCGCAGAGATATTCACGCGCGTTGATGGAAACGTTGTCGATCATTGCCTACCGCCAGCCGATCACGCGCGGTGACATCGAGAAGATCCGTGGTGTCGCTGTCAGCACGCAGATCGTCCAGACCCTGCTCGAACACGAGTGGGTGCGCATCGTCGGTCATCGGGATGTGCCGGGCCGTCCCGCAATGTACGCAACCACGAAACAGTTCCTCGACTACTTTAACCTGGAAAGCTTGGAACAACTGCCGCCGCTGGCCGATATTCGCGATCTTGAAGACATCAACCGTGGTCTTGCGCTGGATGAAGACAGGCCACTGGGGCGCATCATTGAGTTTCCTGCCTTCGGAGAAAACACTGAAGAGCTGGTTATGGATGAAGATGAAAAGCAGGCCGCTGCTGTTGGCACCCGCCCCATCAGCGAAATTCTTGAAGAGGTGGACAGCAAGCTGGGACTCAGGCCGATGCCCGCCGATGACGCTCCCGCGTAGCTCCAATTACACAAACTAATTTCGTGAGAAATCAAAATGGTTGAGAAGAAGCAAGACGAGAAAGTGCCTGCCAAGAATGTGCCGGGTGAAAAACTGCAAAAGGTGCTGGCCCGCGCCGGCTTCGGTTCCCGGCGCGAACTGGAAGACTGGATCACCACCGGCCGCGTAAAGGTCAACAGCAAGGTTGCCAAACTCGGTGACCGCGTCAGCGCATCCGACAAGATTCTGGTGGATGGCAAGAAAGTTGTTGGTCAGGAGAAGGACGCCGGGGGCCATCCGGTGCTGCTCTACAACAAGCCGCTAGGTGAAATCTGCACCCGCAACGATCCCGAAGGCCGCCCCACTGTATTCGATCATCTGCCTAACTTGCAGCATGCGCGCTGGGTATCCGTGGGTAGGCTGGATATCAATACTACCGGTCTCCTGCTGTTCACCACTGACGGCGAACTCGCCAACAGGTTGATGCATCCCTCCGCAGAGATTGAACGCGAATATGCGGTACGGGTAATGGGAGAAGTCACGCCGGAGATGATCCAGACCATGCAGCGTGGTGTGTTGCTGGAAGACGGCATGGCCAGTTTTACTTCAATCAAATATGCAGGTGGCGAAGGCGCCAACCACTGGTATCACGTCGTGCTGCTGGAAGGTCGCAATCGCGAAGTGCGGCGTTTGTGGGAGGCGCAGGGTTTGAAAGTCAGTCGCCTGAAACGTGTGCGTTACGGCAGCATTCTGATTCCGAGTTTCGTGAAAGCAGGAAAATTTGTTGAATTGCCAGCCGCGGAAACCAAAGCGCTGTATTTGCTCGCCGGCAAGCGTTGGCAAGCGCCGCAAAAACCCACCGTATACAAAACCCGTTACGAAGCAAAGAAGGAGGGTGATAAACGTATTGCGCCGCCGAAAGACAAGCGTGTCAGGACAGCGGCACCAGGCGTGGCAGGACGCTCAGACGGGAAAATATGGGGCGCGCCCAAAAAGGAACGCCGCTGATTGCTTTTTATCAGCCTATTGGGCATCAAACTGCCGACCGTTCTCGTGCAGGCTGTCGGCGCCCATCAGGTAGAGATACAGCGGCATCAAGGTCTCAGGCTTTACCGCGGTGGCCGGATCTTCGGTAGGGAAGATGACCTTGCGCAGGGCAGTGGCGCAGGGGCCGGGGTTCAACGAATTTACGCGTATGTGCGATGTCGTTGCCAGTTCATGATGAAAAATCTCCATCAGCGTTTCTACACCATGCTTTGACACAGCATAGGGTCCCCAGTACGCACGGGTTTCGCGCCCGGCATGTGACGAGGTGAAGATTACTGAGGCGTTGGGCGCTTGTTGCAGTAGTGGAAGACACGCCTTGGTCAGCGCGAAAGCGGCGGTCAGGTTCACTTGCAAGAGCTTGTTCCAGGAACTCAGCGTCACGAATTGCAGCGGCAACATGGGCGCAGTTACGCCGGCGTTGTGCAACAGTCCGTCCAGTTTCCCAAACTCGCTGCCGATGATATCAGCCACTTCCTGATACTCGGCGTCGCCTGCTGTTTCCAGATCGAGCTTGAACAGCGCAGGTTCCGGGCCTCCGGCTGCGTCGATCGCATCACAAGTACCTTCCAGCTTTTCCAGCGTCTTGCCCAGCAAAAGCACGGTGGCGCCATGCTGTGAATAACTGAGCGCGGCGGCGCGACCAAGGCCGGAACCGGCGCCGGTGACCAGAATCGTTTTGCCGGTCAGCAGATCGGGGCGTGCCTCATAGGTGAACATGGTCATTTCCCGTATTGCGCGATCTGGGCAAGTAATGCGCGGGGCGTGTCTGAGATAAACTCCGCGCCCCATTCACTGATGTGACTGTCCTCCGGCAAATAGCCCCACACTACGGCGACACTCGGCATGCCAGCATTCTTCGCGGCTTCGATGTCGCGCGGATGATCACCAACATAAAGTACGTCACATGGCGCCAGATTCAACTGCGCGCAGCCGAGCAGGAGGCCAGCTGGATCGGGTTTGCCTTTGCCGACATCGTCCGGGCACACCAGCGTGGCGCAAGTGGCGAAGGATTCAAACAGCGCCAACAGGGGTTCGCTGAAGCGGCGTGCCTTGTTGGTCATGATGCCCCAGGGTATGCCGCGGTCGTGCAGTGAAGCCAGCACGAGATCGATATCAGTGAAGAGTCCCGCCCGCGTTTGTGGAATTTGCCGGGTGTAGCGTTCCAGAAAGTCTGCGAGTAGTACGGATACGCGTGGATCGTTTTCCTTCAAATTAAAACCCTGACGCACCACAGAGAGTGCGCCAGCCGAAACGAACTTGCGCACGACGGTGCCGTCCACGCCAGGCTGGGCATGGGCCGCCAGCATGTCGTTCAGAATCAGGGTGAAGTCCGGCTCGGTGTCGAGCAGCGTGCCATCGAGGTCAAACAATACTGCCTGAATCACGTGTGAGATTCCTCAGGCGGTGCCGGTTTACACAGATGCATCAGATAGTTCACATCTACGTCATGGCCGAGCCGGTAGATGCGTGACAAGGGGTTATAGGTCATGCCGGCAAGTTCACCCTGGACGAAGCCGGCCTGTCGCGCCCATGTGGCAAGTTCGGAAGGCCGGATAAATTTCGCATAATCATGCGTACCGCGCGGCAACATGCGCAGGATGTATTCCGCGCCAACGACTGCGAACAGCCATGACTTGGGGTTGCGATTGATCGTAGACACGAAAAGTTCGCCGCCCGGCTTCAGTAGTTCGTAGCAGGCTTTGATGATGGCGACAGGGTCCGGCACGTGCTCCAACATTTCCATGCAGGTGACGACATCAAAACGTTCCGGAAAGCGGTGTGCATAATGGCCAGCTTCAGCTTTTTCATAATGGACATTGAGTTTGCTCTCGAGCAGGTGCAGCCGTGCCACTGCCAAGGGTGCCTCACCCATGTCGATACCGGTGACCTGCGCGCCGCGCCGCGCCAGGGCCTCACTTAGAATGCCACCGCCGCAACCGATATCTATTACCTGTTTGCCAACGAGTTGTACCTTGCTGTCGATGAAGCCGCATCGCAGAGGGTTGATGTCGTGCAGCGGCTTGAATTCACTGCTCTTGTCCCACCAGCGGCTGGCGAGTTTTTCGAATTTGGCGATTTCAGCAGCGTCCACATTGGTACTGGTTGTTTGTGCTGTCATCACGCGTTGCCCCCTCTGATCTGTTTTCCCCATCGACGCGCCTCTGCCAGCACCTGAGTCAGATCCATCCGGGTCAGTTGGCCGTCGCTTACCAGCGCTTGGCCGTTGACCCACACATGGCTGACCTGAGCGGCCTGGGCACTGTACGCGAGCGTGGAAACGGGATCGTAGACGGGTTGCGTGTTGGGCTGATCCAGATTGACCGCGATCAAATCGGCCAGCTTCCCGATCTCGATGCTGCCCACGTGTTCTTCCATGCCCAGTGCCCGGGCACCATGCAGTGTCGCCATTTGCAGCGCCGTGAAAGCGGGAACGGCGCTTGCGTCACCGCTTATGCCCTTTGCCAACAGGGCTGCGAGCCGTAGTTCGCCGAACATGTCGAGACGGTTGTTGGAGGCGCTGCCATCAGTGCCGAGTGCGACGTTGACGCCGGCCGCGAGCAATTCGCGTGTGCGGCAAAGGCCACTGGCGAGTTTCAGATTGGAAGAGGGACAGTGCACAACATGCACACCATGCGCTGCAAGCAGGGTAATTTCGTCGTCCTGTAATTGCGTCATGTGGATGGCTTGCAGGCGTGGACTAAGCAAGTCCAGTTGCTTCAAGCGTATCAGCGGCCGCAGCCCTGTGCTGCGCAGCGCTTCGTGAATCTCCTGCGCATTTTCATGCAGATGGATATGTATGGCGAGATCAAGTTCGTCTGCCAGCATCGCCACACGCCGCAAAGGGGCATCGGATACTGTGTAGGGCGCGTGCGGGCCGAAGGCGATCCTGATCAGCTCACTGTTACGGAACTGGTCGTGTAGCCGAGTGGCTTTGTTGATGTACTCATCAGCATCTCCTGCCCAGGCGGTCGGGAATTCGAATACGGGGCAGGCGAGCTGTGCGCGCATGCCGGATGCCGTAGCGACAGCTGCCACCTGATCGGGGAAAAAATACATGTCAGCGAAGCAGGTGGTACCACCGAGCAGCATTTCGGCTATGGCCAGACGTGCACCGTCAGCTACGTAGGCTTCGCTCAGCAGGCGGGTTTCAGCCGGCCAGATCTTTTGTTCAAGCCAGGGTTGCAAGGGCAGGTCGTCGGCGTAACCCCGCAGCAAGCTCATTGGGGCATGGCCGTGGGCATTGATGAGGCCCGGCATTACGGCATGTGAATCCAGGTGGTACTCATGACTCGAGCGGAAGCGGGAAGTCAGCTCCGCCGATGGGCCGATCGCAACGATCCGGGTTCCGGTAATTGCAATGCTGTGGCCGGTCAGCACCTGAGCTGCGCTTGCGCTTAACGGTGCGCTCAATGGCACTAGCCAGCGTGGGTGAAGCAAGGCATCCACGGCGGCGGGGAAATCAGCAGTTGAAGCGGTGGTCATGAGTGTGTCGGGCAGGGGCGAGCAAGGCCGGCGAGTATACCGATTCCGGCTCCAAATCTGTACCGGCGAGGGCCCTGAAAGGGTCAAGAAAATGACCTGGAAAAACCGCCTGGAAAAAGCCTTGAAAAGGGGCCTTTTTGACTGTCGGTTTCAGAGCTCACTGTGGTAGAATCTTTGCAGTCTTAAGGCTCTAAAAAAGTATATATTAATCAGCCTGTTATAAAATCCTTCAAGGGCTGAAATCAAGCCCTGGACGATGCCCTAAAGCCGGGTGCAAAATTGGCCACAAAAAGGGTGCTAAAAAAGCCGGTTAGAAGCGACTAAAAGTAACCCCAAACACCGCCCACAAGCGGGTCCACAAGCGGAAATCACGAAGTAGCGCGCATGGCAGAAAATCAGGATCAGATCCAACCCGTCACCATCGAAAGCGAAATGCGGCAGTCCTACCTCGATTACGCGATGAGCGTGATCGTCGGCAGGGCGCTCCCGGATGTCCGGGACGGACTCAAGCCCGTGCACCGCCGCGTCTTGTTCGCCATGAGCGAACTGTCCAACGACTGGAACAAGCCCTATAAGAAATCCGCGCGCGTTGTTGGTGATGTAATCGGTAAATACCATCCGCACGGCGACTCTGCCGTTTATGAAACCATTGTGCGCATGGCGCAGGATTTTTCCTTGCGTTATCCGCTCGTCGACGGGCAGGGCAACTTCGGCTCGGTAGATGGCGACGCCGCCGCCGCGATGCGTTACACCGAAATTCGCATGGAAAGGCTGGCCCATGAACTCTTGGCCGATCTCGACAAGGAAACTGTCGACTTTTCTCCGAACTATGATGGTACGGAACAAATCCCCGATGTCATGCCAACCCGCTTGCCCAACCTGCTGGTGAACGGTTCCTCCGGTATCGCGGTAGGCATGGCAACAAACATTCCGCCGCACAATCTGCGCGAAATCATCAAAGCCTGCCTGTACGTGATGGACAACGAGAACGCAACGGTGGACGAATTGATGGAACTCGTCAGCGGCCCTGATTTCCCGACCGCCGGCATCATCAACGGCCGTGCCGGCATTGTGCAGGCCTATCGCACGGGGCGCGGCAAGATCTACATTCGTGCACGCACTTTTATCGAGGAAGACGAGAAGACCAGCAAGCAGACCATTATCGTGTCCGAGTTGCCCTACCAGGTGAACAAGGCGCGGCTGATTGAGCGCATCGCTGAACTCGTCAAGGAAAAGAAGATCGAGGGCATCACCGAACTGCGCGACGAGTCCGACAAGGACGGCATGCGCATCGTCATTGAACTGCGTAAAGGCGAAATGGCTGATGTGTTGTTGAACAATCTTTACGCACAAACCCAGATGCAGGTAGTTTTTGGCATCAACATGGTGGCGCTGATGGACGGGCGCCCACGGGTGCTCAACCTGAAGGAAATGCTGGATGCCTTCATCGACCACCGCCGTGAGGTCGTGACCCGACGCACTGTCTTCTTGTTGCGCAAAGCCCGTGAAAAAGGCCATATTCTTGAAGGCCTGGCGGTAGCGCTGGCCAACATCGATGAAGTCATCGAGCTGATCAAGACTTCGCCGAACGCGAGCGAAGCGAAAGAAAAGTTGCTGGCGCGTGGCTGGCAGTCAGCCAGCGTGCTGGCCATGCTGGCAGCGGCCGGCCCCGATGCGTGCCGGCCGGAAGATTTGCCAGAGCAATACGGCCAGCACACAGATGCTTACTATCTCTCGCCGGAGCAGGCGCAAGCCATTCTCGAGCTGCGGCTGCACCGTCTAACCGGACTCGAACAGGATAAATTGTTGGCCGATTATCAGGATCTGATCAGGCAGATCGGTGAATATCTCGAAATCCTTGGGAACAATTCCCGACTGATGGCGGTGATCCGGGGTGAACTGGCGGAAATCAATGAAGCGTACGGCGACGAACGCAGAACCGAAATCCTGGCTTCGCAACTCGATCTGACAACGGAAGACCTTATTACCGAAGAAGACCGTGTAGTGACGATTTCGCAGAGCGGCTACGCGAAAAGCCAGCCGCTGACTGACTATCAGGCGCAACGGCGCGGTGGTATGGGCAAGGCCGCCGCCTCGGTGAAAGACGAAGACTATGTCGAACACCTGCTGGTCGCGAGCAGTCACGACACGCTGCTGTGTTTCAGCAGCCAGGGCAAGGTGTACTGGTTGAAGGTGTACATGATTCCGCTGGCGAGCCGCATTTCGCGCGGCAAACCCATCGTCAACATCCTGCCCCTGGATGAAGGTGAAAGCATCACTAGCCTGCTGCCAATCCGTGACTACCCCGAGAACAAATTCATTTTCATGGCTACCACGAGCGGCACCGTCAAGAAAACGCCACTTACAGCGTTTTCGAATCAGCGCAGCGTCGGGTTGCGTGCGATCGAGCTTGACGAAGGCGATACTCTGGTCAAGACCGCAATCACCGACGGCAACTGTGATGTTGTGTTGTATAGCAGCTCCGGCAAGGCTATCCGCTTCAATGAAAAAGGCGTCCGCCCGATGGGCCGCACCGCCCGCGGTGTGCGCGGCATCCGTTTGCAAGCTGGGCAGCGCATGGTGGCGATGCTGATCCCGTATGAAGGCGGACAGATCCTGGCGGTTAGCGAGAGTGGTTATGGCAAACGCACGGTCGTCAGTGAATTCCCGGTAAAAGGCCGTGGTGGCCAGGGCGTCATCGGCATCCAGGCCAGCGAGCGCAATGGCGCGATTGTTGGTGCCGTGCAGGTGTTCGACGGTGATGAGATCATGCTGATCAGTGACAAGGGCACCTTGGTCCGCACTCGCGTTGATGAAATCTCGGTACAGGGCCGCAATACTCAGGGCGTACGCCTGATCAAACTTAAGGAAGGTGAGACCTTGGTCGGCGTGGAGCGTGTCGAGGAACCTGAAGAAGGCTCCATCGCGCCGGTCAGTCGCCAACTCGCATTGGGTGTCGGCCTGAGCGGGGATGCGGTGGAGGAGATTGACGACGACCTGCCGGGAGACACAACCCCAGATGATGAGGCCGATGAATAAGCTGGCGCAAAATGCGCACGTTGCCTATCTCGGCCCCGCCGGTACTTATACGCATGCCGCGGCATTGCAATGGTTTGATGCCGATGCATCCTGGTTGCCGGTTACCGATATTCAGGAAATTTTCGCTGCAGTTGAAAGCGGCAAGGCTGATTACGGCGTTGTCCCGGTAGAGAATTCCAGCGAAGGTTCGGTGATCGCCACGCTGGATGCTTTCATCAACTCCCCGCTGCAGATCAGTGGGGAATTGTTGCTGCGCATCCGCCAATGTTTGTTGGCCTCTTCCGGCGTAAGCATCAAGGACATTGTCAGGATTGTTTCCCACCAGCAGTCGCTGGGCCAATGTCGGCAATGGCTTGCCAGCAATCTACCCGGCATCGACAAAGTGTCAGTGAGCAGCAATGCCGAAGCTGCCCGGCTGGCAAGCCAGCAGAGTGGCGTTGCCGCCGTAGCCGGCAAAACCGCCGCCACACTCTATGGTTTGCAGGTGCTGGTCGAAGGCATAGAAGACAGCACTGACAACACCACACGTTTCTTGCTGCTGAGCCGCAAGGCCACACAGGCAAGCACAGGTCGGGACAAGACCTCACTCATCATTTCGGCGCACAATGAACCGGGAACCCTGTTCCGTGCCCTGGAGCCTTTCCACCGTTTCGGCGTCAACCTGACCAAGCTGGAATCGCGGCCTTCGCGCAAAGCCGCTTGGTCATACTCCTTTTATGTGGATATCGAAGGTCATACCGATGACGCCAAAGTACAGTCTGCCTTGCAGGCGTTGAAGTCGCATGCGCTTGAAGTGAAGATGCTTGGCTCCTATCCGGCCGCAAGTTCAACATGAAGCAGCAGTTTGCAGACAAGAAAATCGTCATCATCGGTCTGGGCTTGATCGGTGGCTCGCTCGCTCGCGCGCTAATGACAGCGGGATGCGAATGCGAAATTGTTGCGGTAGGGCGTAACCGTTCGGTGCTGGAGCAGGCTATTGGAGACGGCAGCATCACCGGCTTCACCACTGATGCGCAGACCGCTTGCGCCGATGCCGATCTCATTGTTATCGCAGTTCCGGTACTCTCAGTGAAAGCCATGCTGCAAGAGATTGCACCAGTTCTCGCACCGCATACCGTAATTACGGATGTGGCCAGCGTGAAGCATTCGGTGGTCAGCGCCGCGCGGGAAGTGTTTGGCAAGATGCCGGTGAATTTTGTGCCGGGTCATCCAATCGCCGGTTCCGAACAGAGTGGTTACAATGCCGCGAAACCGGAATTGTTTCAGGGGCGCAAGGTTATTCTCACGCCACTGGAACAAACAGCGCCTTCGGCAGTCGCTATGGTTACTGCGCTCTGGCAACTCACCGGAGCCGAAGTGTTGCAAATGTCGGTAACCCATCATGACGAAGTGCTGGCAGCGACAAGTCATTTGCCGCACCTGCTGGCCTTTGCACTGGTCGACACACTGTCGCAGCAGGGGGCTAGCGAGGAAATTTTTCGATACGCAGCCGGTGGTTTTCGTGATTTCACCCGCATCGCCTCCAGCGATCCGGTGATGTGGCGCGACATCTTTGTCGCCAATGGTGCCGCAACCGTCAAAATTCTCGACAAATATGTAGCCGACCTGCAAACCCTGCGCACAGCATTGCTCGAGGGCGATGCGGAGCTGCTTTTTACCACCTTCAAACGTGCGCGCCAGTCGCGTGAAGCGTTTCTCGCGCTGAACGCGGGCAAGAGCCCGCAAAAAACTTCGGAGTAACCGCACCTTGTTGCAGAACAGCTGCAGACATGTGCAAGACGGAAGCTGATATGAGCAGTAGCACCAAAGAACATCACGACCTGGTCTACAAGGCCCAGCCCGGCGGCACTCTGAAAGGGGCTATCCGTGTGCCCGGCGACAAGTCCATTTCGCATCGCTCGATCATGCTGGGTTCGCTCGCTGATGGGGTGTCAACGATTGAAGGTTTTCTGGAAGGCGAAGACGCTCTCGCTACCCTCCAAGCTTTCCGTGACATGGGTGTAAATATTGAAGGTCCGACACAAGGCAAAGTCACGATCCATGGTGTTGGTATCCACGGCCTGAAATCGCCAAAAAAGCCACTTTACTGCGGTAATTCTGGCACATCTATGCGCCTTTTGGCCGGCCTGTTGGCAGGACAAAGTTTCAGCAGCGTACTCACCGGTGACAGTTCGTTGTCGAAGCGGCCGATGAAGCGCGTAGCCGATCCACTTAAAAAAATGGGCGCGGACATCACGCTGCAGGAAGGCGGCTTCGCGCCGATCCATATCAAGCCTGTGCGTCTGCAGCCGCTCGACTACGTAATGCCAGTTGCAAGTGCGCAGGTGAAGTCCTGCCTGATACTGGCGTCCCTCTATGTCCAGGGTACTTCGCGTATCACCGAGCCGGCCCCGTGCCGAGATCACACCGAGCGTATGTTGCGCGGCTTTGGTTATCCGCTGCGCGTGGATGGCTCTGTGGTGAGCGTAAACGGTGGCGGCAGCCTGAAAGCAGGACATATCGATGTGCCAGCCGATATTTCATCGGCAGCATTCTTTCTGGTTGGTGCCAGCATTTGCCCCGGCGCTGATCTGATACTCAAGCATGTGGGTATTAATCCGACGCGCATCGGTGTGATCAACATCCTGCGTCAGATGGGCGCCAATCTCGAATTCCTGCGCGAATATGAAGCCGGCGGTGAACCGGTAGCGGACATACACGTACGATATGCTCCACTAACTGGGATTCGCATTCCGGAAGATCAGGTGCCACTGGCAATTGATGAGTTTCCCGCGCTGTTTATTGCTGCTGCCTGTGCAGATGGTGAAACTGTGTTGTCCGGTGCTGAAGAATTGCGTGTCAAAGAGAGTGACCGTATACAGACCATGGCCGACGGACTCAAAGTACTTGGAGTCAGCCATACCGTTAATCCAGACGGTATAGTCATCACAGGCAAAGGGGCGGGGGGTTTGTTGGGCGCCGGCGTCATAAACAGCCATGGCGACCACCGCATTGCGATGTCTTTCGCCATGGCGTCCCTGCGGACAGCCGGTCCCATCGAAATCCTCGACTGCAACAACGTAGCTACTTCCTTTCCGGGCTTTGTTGAGCTGGTGCAGTCCTGTGGCATCCGGCTGAACCAGTCGCAGCGGCCCGGATGAACTGCTACCAGCTTCCCTGACTTATGGATACCAGCGTCCCGGTCATAGCAATAGACGGCCCCAGCGGTACTGGCAAGGGTACTCTGGCTCATGCGCTGTCCCGTGAATTGCAGTGGCATCTGCTCGACAGTGGTGCGTTATACCGGATTGTCGCCGTTGGCACGGAGGCACAAGGTATAAAACCAGCAGAAACCGACCGTGTCTGCCGGTTTGCCCAGGAAATGATTGTTGATTTCTCTACCCGATTCGCAGGGTCTATAACCCTCAACGGCCTGGAAATCTCGGAATTGGTGCGCTTGGAGGACAGTGGCGCCAAGGCTTCTGTGGTCGCTGCTATCCCCGAATTGCGCTCTACCATGATGCAACGCCAGCATGCTTTCCGTAGCACACCAGGCCTTGTTGCGGACGGCCGGGACATGGGCACCGTGGTATTTCCGGACGCTGTCCTTAAAATTTTTCTGACCGCTAGCGCCGAAGTGAGGGCTGAAAGGCGCTATAAGCAGTTGATAAATAAGGGGGTTGATGTTAGCCTGCCGTCCCTTTTGCAGGATATCCGGGCGCGTGACGAGCGTGATGCCAATCGCCCTGTAGCGCCTCTTATGCCAGCAAAAGATGCCATCCTGATCGATACCAGCAGGATGGGCGCGGACGCGGTGTTCGCGTTAGCACTGCGTGAGGTATTGCGTGAAGTAGTCAAGGCTGTTGATTGCCCCTGATTCTTTCCGGGGCGTAAGTCTCCGGTTCCTCCACGCCGTTGGTCACCACTAACAAAGTTTCATACTCGAACGGCCAGCTCCCGTTCGGGTCTCTTCCATCAGACTGCCGTATTGGCTGGAATACGGAAATTGCGCTCCGCCGCCAGCGTTGTGGCGGAACCGCACCCAGGAAAATCTATGAGCGAAAGCATCAACCAAAGCACAACTTCAGCAAGCGACGGTTTTGAAAGTTTTGCCGATCTGTTTGCCGCAAGCCTGCAAGACCTCTCCATGCAGAACGGTTCCATCGTGACCGGCACCATAACTGCAATCGACAGCGATTGGGTCACAGTAGACGCCGGTTTGAAATCGGAAGGCATGATTGAGAAGAAAGAATTCCTCAATGACAAAGGTGAGTTCACCTTGTCGGTGGGCGACAAAGTCAAAGTGTCTCTCGACGCAGTTGAAGACGGTTTCGGTGAAACCCGCTTGTCCCGCGAAAAAGCCAAGCGTGCCGAAACCTGGCTTGTTTTGGAAGAAGCCTTTGAAAAAGGTGCGCCGGTTATTGGCGTCATCAATGGCAAAGTTAAGGGTGGTTTCACGGTAGACGTAAACACGATTCGCGCCTTTCTGCCCGGTTCCCTCGTAGACGTGCGTCCGATCCGCGACACCACGCACCTCGAAGGCAAGGAACTTGAATTCAAACTGATCAAGCTCGATCAGAAACGCAACAACGTGGTTGTATCCCGCCGCGCTGTGCTTGAGTCGGTCAACACCGTAGAGCGCGATGAACTGTTGTCCAGCCTGCAGGAAGGCATGGCTGTCAAAGGTGTGGTCAAGAACCTCACTGACTACGGCGCCTTCGTTGATCTGGGTGGCATTGATGGCCTGTTGCACATCACTGACATGTCCTGGAAACGCATCAAACATCCAAGCGAAATTGTCACCGTAGGCCAGGAAATTGAAGTCAAGGTGTTGAAGTTCGACCGCGAGCGCAACCGCGTATCGTTGGGTCTGAAACAGCTGGGCGAAGATCCGTGGGTCGAAATAAAGCGCCGTTATCCAGAGAACACCAAGGTCAAAGCAGTTATCACCAACCTCACTGATTACGGCTGCTTTGCTGAACTGGAAGAAGGCGTCGAAGGTTTGGTGCACGTTTCCGAAATGGATTGGACCAACAAGAATATTCATCCTTCCAAGATCGTACAGCTGGGCGACGAAGTGGAAGTCATGATCCTCGACATCGATCAGGAGCGCCGCCGCATTTCGTTGGGCCTGAAACAGTGTCAGCAGAATCCCTGGGATGTATTCGCCGGGAAATACCAGAAAGGCGATCGCATCTCCGGCAACATCAAGTCGATTACCGACTTTGGTATCTTCATCGGCCTGGAAGGCGACATCGATGGCCTGGTACATCTGTCCGACATCTCCTGGGACGAACCCGGCGAGTCTGCAGTGCGCCAATACACCAAGGGCGACAAGATCGAGACGGTCATTTTGTCCATCGATCCTGAGCGTGAACGCATTTCACTGGGCATCAAACAATTGTCCGGAGATCCCTTTGTCAACTTTGTAAGCTCGAATGAAAAAGGCAGTTTGGTAAAGGGTGTTGTGAAATCCGTGGAAGCGAAAGAGGCCGTGATTACGCTGACAGAAGGCGTTGAAGGTATCCTGAAAGCATCCGAGATCAGCCGTGACCGCGTTGAAGATGCGCGTAACGTGCTGAAAGAGGGCGACACCATTGAAGTCATGATCACCAACGTGGATCGCAAGAATCGCGTACTGGGCCTGTCCATCAAGGCGCGTGAAGCCGAGGAAGAGAAGGATTCAGTGAAGGAGCACAACAAGCAGAGCGCAACCGTAACTGCGACCACGGTCGGCGATCTGATCAAAGCCAAGATGAACAAGGAGTAAGTGCATACCATGCGCCTCCTGCACTCGTGGGAGGCGCAATACCGCAAGCAGCAGACACGCAGTTTCTACGGCTGGTCAATTGGCAGAAACAGAAGGCCGAAACAGGTTGAGTAACGAAGGAACAATAATGACAAAATCCGAACTCATAGAACAAATTGCGGCAACCCAGACCCAGCTTTCGGCCAAGGATATCGAACTGGCGGTCAAGGCCATCATCTCCTACATGGCGGATGTGCTTTCGGAAGGAGGGCGAATCGAAATCAGGGGTTTCGGCAGTTTTTCCCTGCATTACCGTGCCCCACGCACAGGGCGTAATCCCAAAACCGGCGAGCCGGTAGTACTGAGCGGCAAATACGTCCCGCATTTCAAGCCCGGCAAGGAATTGCGCGACCGGGTCAACGGCAGTATTAATACCTGATTGCTCTGGGTTTTCCTGGGTTGTGCTTCTCTTGGAAAGGCGCGATCTTCTGCGCGGCATCGTTGCAATGAAACGCTTGGCCAGATTCCTGCTTTTCCTTCTGCTGATTCTCGTACTGCTGGCCGGCTTTGTGTTCACGTTGAACAATACGGTGGCAGTGCCTTTGTGGGTTGGTACAGAATTAAGTGCCAAACCCCTTGGGGTATGGATTTTGGTGGCTTTCACCTTGGGTGGATTGTCGGGTCTCCTGCTCGGGCTGGGCTTATGGCAGCGCTTCCGCACTCGCATGGAATTACAACAAATCCGGCTGCGCCTCCACCAAACCGAAAATGAGCTTGCCTTGCTGAAACAGCAATCCAGAGTTTCACGCGCAGGACAGGACGCAGGCATCGGCTGATCACATGGATACAGGTTCTACCTTTCTCTTCCTGCTCGTTTTGACAGTGGCTCTCGGGCTGTCATGGATGGCTGGTTACCGTAGCCGTTTCCACAAGTTTCCCGGTCTCAGGCGCAGTCAGGAACAGGATTATTTTATTGGCCTCAACTACCTGCTCAATGATGAGCCGGATGATGCCATCGATATTTTCACCGATGTGTTGGAACTCAACAGCGACACGCTGGAAACCCATCTGGCTTTGTGCACTCTGCTGCGCAGAAGGGGCAAGGTTGACCGTGCCATCGAGCATGCCCTGTCCTTGCTGGCCGAACAGAATTTTGGTGCACGCCAGATCAACGAGATCAAGATCAATCTGGTTCGTAGCTATCTCGCGGCGGGACTGCTGGACCGGGCCGAACGCTTGTTGGAAGAATTGAAGCGGGGCTGGCCAGTGGTGCGTGAAGCTGCATTGGGCTTGGCGATTACTGTATACCAGATGGAAAAAGACTGGGCGCAGGCTCTGAGCGCGGCATTGGAGTTGTTGAAAATATGTCCGGCTGCCAGACGTGGGGAACTGCAGGCACAGGCTGCGCATTTTCATTGCGAACTGGCGGAATTGGCGTTGGCGCAGAATGACCACGCCACAGCGCGACAGGAATTGAAAAATGCGGTCTCGGTAAACCGCAACAATGTTCGCGTATATATGTTAATGGCACGTATTGAAATGGCGGAAGGGCATTGTATGGATGCGATGAAAACCCTGCAGAAAATCCAGCAGTACGATGGGGCCTACGCAGGCGAAGCCAGTGCTGCCATGCTCAAATGCGTAAGGGAAGCAAGCGAAGATCCGGGGCTGGCAGCTTTGTTGCTGGATAGTCTGGAGTCAGATTCAGGTAGCCGACAATTGCTGGCGCAGGCAGCGCTTGTCAGCCGGCAACATGGAAATGTGGCGGCATTGCAGTTGCTGCAACGTGGTCTTGTTGCAAATCCGTCGCTTGGGGTGCTCGCCAGGTTGTTATCCATTGCAGCAGTGGAAAATGGAGAACTGCAAGGAGTATTGCAGCAAAGCGCAGCCATTTTGGACCAGCATCTGCAGAATTGCCCCCAATACCGCTGCGACAACTGCGGCTTCGATTTGAAGCACTTGCATTGGTTGTGTCCGGGATGCAGCAAATGGGGGACTGTCAAACCGTTGGAAGACAACATCTCTAGCGTCTGAAATTCTGCTCCGTCCGGGCACGCTGCAGGTTACAATGCCGCAGCCAAAGCAGTCGTGGAAGGATCTGGTGCATGCCTGACGCCAAGCAAATAATCGTAGCGCTAGATTTCCCTGACGCTGCTGCAACTCTGCGTATGCTGAACGCACTGGACCCGGAACTGTGCCGGGTCAAAGTCGGCAAGGAGCTTTTTACCCGCTGCGGGCCGGAGCTGTTGCGACAGATTAACAAAGCCGGCTTTGAAATTTTTCTCGATTTGAAATTTCACGATATCCCCAACACGGTTGCCGGTGCTGTTAGCGCTGCTGCAGAATTGGGTGTATGGATGATCAATGTCCATGCTGCTGGGGGCAGGGCGATGCTGCAGGCGGCGCGCAAAAGTCTGGGTGCTGGTAGCAAGACCTTGCTGACAGCGGTGACAGTGCTTACCAGCCTGTCCGCCGAAGATCTCCAGGAAATTGGTATCAGCAGTGCTCCGGAGCAGCAGGTTCTGCGTCTCGCCATGCTGGCGTCTTCTTGTGGTTTGGACGGCGTGGTGTGTTCCGCGCAAGAGATCGATCTGCTGCGCCACAATCTTCCACAGGATTTTCTGTTGGTTACACCTGGAATCCGTCCCGCTGGTGACAGCGCTGATGATCAGAAACGCATTCAGACACCGGCCATGGCTGTGGCCAAAGGTAGTTCTTATCTGGTGATTGGCCGCCCTATTACCCAAGCACCGGATCCGGCTGTGAAACTGCGGCAGATCGTTGCAGAAATTCAGGGCAAAAAATAAAATCTCTGCTAGATTGCTGAGGCAGCACTGTTGCTGCTCATCAATTCACGGAGGAATACCATGTCTTACTTCAAAGCCGGCTCTGCCCGGAAATCTCCTTTGCTCGTTCAATCCCTGCTGTTGTCTCTGGCCATGATGGCCGGCCAAAGTGCCTTCGCCCAGCCAAGTGCCCTCGGGGGCAATGAAGCTCCTGCAGTTCCTATCGCGGGCGACCAGGTACAGGTCAATATCAATGAGGCGGATGCCGCTACCATTGCCGATGTTCTGGTTGGTATCGGCGTAAACCGGGCAATGGCCATCGTAGAGTATCGAGAGGAGCACGGAAGTTTCTCGACGCTGGAAGATCTCATTGAGGTCAACGGTGTCGGAGAGTCGACTGTCTTCAACAATAAAGATCGTATCCGTTTCGATTAAGCCTGGATATAGATGGCATTTGCACTTCATGCCCTCTTCTCGACAGGATGTTATGATTGGGCCGTTTTCAATAATGAATACGGCCCATGTTTTTGATTTTACTTCTATTGCTGGTCTTTGCAGGCGCCTTCCTGTTCACAGGACTGTGGTTGGCTCTCGCTCAGCGCCATAAATGGATAGATCTCCCCAATTACCGCAGCTCCCATGTGAGACCGACACCCAAAAGCGGTGGCGCCGGTTTTGTGGCTGCATACTCCTTGTTTGTTCTCTCGATGTACGCAGGGCAGCAGCTTGCAGCAGAGCACCTTCTGCTGGTGGCCACCGGATTGCTGCTGGCCATCATGGGATTCATTGATGATCTACGCTCGCTTGGCATATGGCAGCGCATCGGCTTGCAAACGTTGGCAGCGGTGATTGCCCTGATCCTGCTTGAACCGGTTCCGCCGGTAGTATTCCCATGGGGGGCATTTGAACCGGAATGGTTGCGAGGACTGCTGTTGGTATCAGGACTGGTCTGGTTGATCAATCTCTACAATTTCATGGACGGAATTGATGCCCTCGCCGCCATGGAAGCAATTTTTTTCTGTCTGGCACTGGCACTCTTTACGGGTGCGGGTGGCGCAGAAGCCGTAACGACAATGAGTCTTGGACTGGCGCTCGCAGTAAGCGGCTTTCTCTACTTCAATCTGCCGCCTGCCAGACTCTTCATGGGGGATCTAGGCAGCAATTATCTTGGCTATATTCTAGGAGTTCTGGGAGGCCTCGCCATACAGTCCGGAAGCGTAAATATATGGACTCTTCTGGTCCTGTTGGGTGTGTTCATCGTTGACACAGCGGCTACGTTGCTGGGCCGTATGCGGGCAAAACTCATGTGGTATCATGCTCACCGTTCTCATGCGTATCAGCAAGCTGCGTCGCGCTTGGATAGCCATGGCAGAGTCGTACTTTTCATTGGATTATTGAACGTATGCTGGCTGCTGCCTTTAGCCTGGCTGACAACCGTGCACGAGAGCTGGGGCGTTATTATCACCGTGGTGGCATGGATACCTTTATATCTGCTGGGAAGGATTATCAGGCAGCCGCCGCAAGCACCCACTGCAACATCTCAGAAGTCAGCATGAAGTTGGCGAGAATGGCGAAGTTGGCGGGGTTTGGGCAAACGCGTTTGTACCGTGCTGCATGATGACAGGGTGAAGTTATGAATTTCAGAAGGTTTTTATTTTCCCGTTCCCTGAAACAAGCCTGCATGATGGCGGTCGACGGATTTTTGATCCTGACAGCCCTGTGGTTCTCAGTGTTGCTAGTCAGCCCTGACTTTTATTCACGCAACTCCACCGACAGTTATCTTCCTTATTTCCTCTTTTCAGCTTTCTGTGGCGTAGTCATTTTCCACAGCTCTGGGCTGTACCGTATGATTGTGCTGTACATGGGCGTGCAGTCAGGCTTGGTAATCCTGAAAGGCATCTCGTTCATTACGGTGGTAACGACGGCCATCGTGTATCTGAGCAGCGGCCTTGAGTTCCCGGTTCAGGCAATTCTGGTCTTCTGGATGATTGCCTTGCTGCTGGTGGGCGGCATTCGCTTCACGTCGAAGGTCATCCTGCAAAACATGATTCACAATTTCAGGCCGCGGCAACCGGTTGTCATTTACGGTGCAGGTAGCTCAGGCATGCAGTTGATTGCGGCCCTGAACAACGGTGACCAGTACCTGCCGGTAGCCTTTGTCGACGACAATGAAACCCTGATTGGCAACACTGTGCATGGCATCCGGGTATACGGCCCCACCGCCCTGCATGAATTAATCGAAACCTATTCCGTGCGGCAGATTCTGCTGGCAATTCCATCTGCGACCCATGCAGAGCGCAAACAGATTCTTAACTGCCTCGAACATTTCCCGGTGCATGTCAGAACCGTACCGGATCTCTTCGATATGGTATCAGGCAAGGTGCGGGTAGATGAGATCCGCGATATTGATATTGAAGATCTACTGGGTAGGGATATAGTTCCGCCTGATCCACAATTGATGAGCGCCTGTATCCGGGATAGCAATGTGCTGATTACCGGGGCAGGGGGTTCTATTGGTTCCGAATTGTGCCGGCAGATTCTCAAGCTAAAGCCGAGCCAGATCATTCTCTATGACAATTCCGAATACGGTCTCTACATGATAGAGAGTGAGTTAAAGGAAATGCAGCGCCTCATGGAGAGCGGCAGGGATATCAAGATCGTGGCTTTGCTGGGGTCGATTCGCAACCAGGTGCAAGTTGAAAATGCCCTGCGCAAATTCAACATTCGCTCCGTTTACCATGCCGCCGCGTACAAACAGGTGCCGATGGTCGAGAAGAACATCGTCGAAGGAGTGCAGAACAATATTTTCGGCACCCTTGTTCTGGCCAAGGCGGCTGCGAAATTCGATGTTGAAAACTTTGTGTTTATCTCAACTGACAAAGCGGTGCGCCCTGCCAACGTTATGGGGGCGACTAAGCGTTTTGCCGAACAGATTCTGCAGTCGCTGGCCTCCAACGGCAGCAGCACCAAATTTTCCATGGTGCGCTTCGGCAATGTGCTGGGCTCATCCGGCTCAGTGGTTCCTTTGTTCCGCAAACAGATTGCCAATGGCGGCCCTATCACCGTCACCCACTCGGAAGTCACGCGTTATTTCATGACCGTGCAGGAAGCGGCGCAATTGGTGATTCAGGCCGGCTCCATGGCCTCGGGCGGCGACGTATTCGTGCTCGACATGCACGAGCCGGTGAGGATTCTGGATCTCGCCCGCAAGATGATTCACCTGATGGGTTATATCATCAAGGACGAGCGCAATCCGAACGGGGAAATTGGCATCGAATACACGGGTCTGCGGCCTGGCGAAAAACTGTATGAAGAGCTGCTGATCGGCGAACAAGTGACGGGTACCGACCATCCAAAAATCATGCGTGCAGAAGAAGATTTCCTGCCATGGCAGGATATTGAACAGTTGTTGATGCGGCTTGAACAAGCCTGCGCAGCTCTGGATCAGATCCAGATTCGTGAAGTGCTGAGTGAGGCCATTGGTGGTTTCGTATCCAAGGAAGTTGCCAGCGATCCCATGCTGGATATTCAAACAGCCGATCAGGTTCGTGAAAGCTTGGAAAACAAGGTGCTGCCGCTGTTCCGCAATTGAGCGGGAATTGATCTACAACCGAAGGCAGCAAAGACGTAGGCGGGAGAAGATAAAGGGCAGGGCAAAGGATATTAATAAAAGGCGGGAAGCCGCAGGGAGAAATCAGGAATGGAAGTGTGTTCAGTTGTCGAGATTGGCTGCCCAACCTGGGCTCGAACCAGGAACCAAGTGATTAACAGTCACCTACTCTACCATTGAGCTATTGGGCAGTACGAGGAAGAACAGCGCTTGCAAAAACGGTCAATCTCGAAGAGCGCGCATAGTAATTAGATTTGCCAGGTAGGTCAACCTTCGCTCCTTTCCCCTCACCCAATTGAAAAGCAGCCCAATTCAGCACTGCATTGCGCCCGCGACTGGCATAAAATTCGCCCTTTGTTCCCGCCCTCAGGTTGTTATGAATAATGGAAGCCATGAACCGGCAGTTCAAGCTACATGCACCCTTTCTCCCGGCAGGTGACCAACCTCAGGCAATCAGTCTTTTGCTGGAGGGACTTGCCGACGGTCTTGCTGCGCAAACACTGTTAGGTGTAACCGGTTCCGGCAAGACCTACACAATTGCCAATGTCATTGCCCAGTCGCAGCGACCGGCGTTGATCATGGCTCCGAACAAGACCTTGGCGGCCCAGCTCTACGGAGAGTTGAAAGAGTTCTTTCCGGAAAATGCCATCGAGTATTTCGTTTCCTACTACGATTATTACCAGCCAGAAGCATACGTCCCGTCCTCCGATTCTTACATCGAAAAAGACGCGACCATCAACGAGCATATTGAGCAAATGCGGTTGTCTGCGACCAAGTCTCTGCTGGAGAGGCGCGACGTCGTGGTAGTTGCAACTGTGTCCTGCATCTACGGTCTGGGTGACCCTGCAGCTTATCTGAATATGGTGGTAAAACTTGCAGTTGGCGCCAAACTGGATCAGCGTGTATTGCTCAAGCGACTCGCCGAATTGCAATATACGCGCAATGACATGGATCTGCACCGTACAAGCTACCGGGTGCGGGGAGATGTGATCGATATCTTCCCGGCTGAATCTGACGTTAACGCAATCCGTATCGAACTGTTCGATGACGAAATCGAGAGTCTCAGTTATTTTGACCCGCTTACAGGTGCCGTACTTGAGCGCGTACGTGAATTAACCGTGTTTCCAAAATCGCATTACGTAACCCCGCGTGACCGGATGCTCAAAGCAGTGGATTTGATAAAAGTAGATCTTCAGGACCGGCTCAAGATACTGCAGGCGAACAATCAACTAGTGGAAGCCCAGCGCCTGCAACAGCGCACTCAGTTTGATCTCGAAATGATCCAGGAATTGGGCTACTGCACCGGTATCGAAAACTATTCACGTTACTTGTCTGGCCGGGAGGCCGGGCAACCACCTCCCACCTTGTTTGATTATCTGCCGGACAATGCCTTCGTTGTGGTCGATGAGTCGCATGTCGCCATTCCGCAAATTGGCGCCATGTACAAGGGTGACCGATCCCGCAAAGAAACACTGGTGCAGTACGGATTCCGGCTACCTTCTGCGCTGGACAATCGGCCGTTGCGTTTTGATGAATGGGAAGCGCTCGCGCCACAATTGATTTTCGTATCGGCAACCCCGGGTTCTTATGAGGAAACCAAACAGGGGCAATTGGTGCGGCAACTAGTCAGGCCCACCGGGCTGATCGATCCCGAAGTGGAAGTTAGGCCGGCGCTGCATCAGGTCGATGATCTCTTGTCGGAAATCAGGAGTCGTGTGCAGCAGGAGGAGCGTGTGCTGGTCACGGTGTTGACCAAGCGTATGGCAGAAGACCTGACGGACTACATGGCCGACAATGGCGTGCGCGTGCGTTATCTGCATTCTGACATCGAAACTGTTGAGCGCATGGAAATCCTCCGGGATCTACGCTTGGGTGTTTTTGATGTGCTGATCGGGATCAACCTATTGCGTGAAGGGCTCGATCTTCCCGAAGTATCGCTGGTGGCAGTGATAGATGCAGATAAAGAAGGGTTTCTGCGTTCCGAACGTTCCCTGATCCAGACCATTGGTCGGGCGGCGCGGAATCTGCGCGGTAAGGCGATTCTTTATGGGGATAAAATTACCGGCTCGATGCAACGGGCGATTGCAACAACGCTGGAAAGGCGGCGAATCCAGACTGAATTCAACATCGCACACGGGATTATTCCCCAGGGCATCAAAAAGGCAGTTACGGACGTCATGGAGGGAGGTTTCTCTGCCCCGGGTTCAGCCCGCAAAGGGAAGGGGGGTATGCGCAACTTGGCTGAACGGGAGGCTGGCTATATGGCAGAGGAACTACCTGCCAGCCGTGCTTCGCTGGAGCGCAAGATAGGTGAGTTGCGGGAGAAGATGATGAAGCATGCGCGCAATCTGGAGTTCGAGGAGGCTGCCAACATCCGGGACAGGCTGGGTAAACTCAACGACCAGCTGCTGGCGCTGTAACCACGGAGTAACGCGGCCTGTTCCGCCCCGGTTGTGCAGTTCCTTTTCTTGTAGTTTCAAGGCTCTATCACTATAATCGCCGGTCTTTTGTGGGGTAGCCAATTGTGCCCCAAAAGAGCAGAACGGAATAGGCGCGTAGCTCAGTTGGTTAGAGCGCTTCCTTGACATGGAAGAGGTCACCAGTTCGAATCTGGTCGTGCCTACCAATCCCGTAAGTTCGGTAAGAGTCCCGCAAGAGTCCCGCAAGTATCATCCGAGATTGTCATGGTCACTATAACGCTTCCCGATGGAAGCAAACGCAATTTTGATGCTCCGGTCACGGTGCTGCAGGTGGCCGAGTCTATTGGACCCGGTCTCGCCAAGGCTGCCCTCGCCGGCAAGGTTGACGGCCTGACCGTTGATACCAGTCATCTGCTTACCTCCGATGCCTCTCTTGCGATTTTGACCTCACGCGATGCGGAAGGGCTCGATGTCATCCGCCATTCCTGCGCGCACCTCATGGCCAATGCCGTCAAGAGTCTGTTTCCTGCTGCACAGGTGACCATCGGCCCCGTTATCGAAAACGGCTTCTTCTACGATTTTGCATTTGAACGTCCCTTCACACCGGAAGACCTTATTGCGATCGAGAAAGAAATGGAGCGCTTGTCTGCCGCCGACATAAAGGTCGAGCGTTCGCTGATGTCACGTACCGATGCCGTTGCGATGTTCCGTACCATGGCTGAGCAGTACAAGGTCCAAATCATCGAGAGCATACCTTCGGAAGAGGGCTTGTCGTTTTACCGGCAGGGTGACTTTATCGATTTGTGCCGCGGCCCGCATGTGCCAACCACTGGGCACATAAAAGTGTTCAAGCTTATGTCCGTTGCCGGTGCCTACTGGCGCGGCGATTCTCGCAACGCCATGCTGCAACGCATCTACGGTACTGCCTGGGCCGACAAGAAGGCGCTAAAAGACTACCTGTTCATGCTCGAAGAAGCCGAACGGCGCGACCATCGCAAGATCGGCAAGAAACTTGGCCTGTTCCACTTTCAGGAAGAAGCACCGGGCATGGCCTTCTGGCATCCGAAGGGTTGGAAGATCTATCAGATCATCAAGCACTACATGCAGGACCTTTGGGTTACCCACAATTATCACGAGATCAATACACCGCAGCTGGTAGATTACTCGCTGTGGGAAAAGTCCGGGCATGCGGACAAGTTCGCGGAGCACATGTTCAGCGTCGAATCCGAGAGTCGCCTGTACGCCATCAAGCCGATGAACTGCCCCTGTCATATCCAGGTGTACAACCAAGGTCTGAAGAGCTACCGCGAGTTGCCGCTGCGTCTTGCGGAGTTCGGCAGCTGCCACCGTTACGAACCATCGGGCAGCATGCATGGGCTCATGCGGGTGCGCGCTTTCACCCAGGACGACGGGCACATTTTCTGCACCGAAGACCAGATCCAGTCCGAGGTCTCCGACTTCATCAAACTGGTGAATCAGGTTTACGAGGACTTCGGTTTCAACGATGTGATCCTGCGCCTGTCCACGCGTCCGCCCAAACGGGTCGGCGCGGATGAAATCTGGGACCAAGCAGAAACAGCCCTGCGGGTCGCGCTCGACAACACGGGCCGCCCTTGGCAGCTGCTGCCCGGCGAAGGTGCGTTCTACGGGCCGAAAATCGAATTCGCGTTGAAGGATTGCATGGGTCGTTTGCAGCAGTGCGGGACTATCCAGGTCGATTTCTCCACCCCCGGCCGGCTCGGCGCCCAGTACGTGGCAGAGGATAACAGCCGCCACACACCGGTCATGCTGCACCGCGCCATCTTCGGTTCTTTCGAACGTTTTATCGGGATTCTGATCGAACATTACGAAGGTTCCTTCCCCGCCTGGTTGGCTCCAACCCAGGCGATTGTCCTGAATATTACCGATCGCCAGGCCGAATACTGTGAAAATGTCGTGAAATCCTTGCAAAACAAGGGGTTCCGGGTCGAAGCTGACTTGAGAAATGAGAAAATCGGCTTTAAAATCCGCGAGCACACAATTCAGCGTATACCCTACCTGCTGGTGGCAGGCGATAAAGAGGTTGAAGCCGGTACTCTCGCGGTCCGTGACCGCAGCGGCAATGACCTCGGCGTGCTACCCCTGGATGCCTTCGTTAATCTGCTTGAACAGGACATCAACCGTCGCAGTCGAACTGCATGATGGTGTTGATGAAAGCGTATATCAAGGCGCTTGTTAAGATGTTTATCAAGAAGTGTGCATAAAGAATTTTAATTGAACTGGAGAACTGACTATCAAGCGTGAAAATGACAAGAGCAAACGTTCACTCGTCAATGAGGAGATCGACGCTAAGCAGGTGCGCCTGATTCTGGATGATGGTACCCAGAAAGGCGTGGTCACAATCGCAGAGGCTCTTGCCTCTGCACGTGAAGCCAAGCTGGATTTGGTTCTCATTTCGCCGGAAGCCGACCCGGTCGTTTGCAAAGTCATGGACTTCGGCAAGCATGTTTTTGAATTGAAGAAACAGCGTGCTGCTAATCGCAAGAGACAGAAAATTGTTCAGATCAAGGAAATCAAGTTTCGCCCAGGGACGGAAGAAGGGGACTATCAGGTAAAACTACGCAACCTGATACGTTTCCTTAGTGATGGGGACAAGGCCAAGGTAACCCTCCGGTTCCGTGGTCGGGAAATGGCCCATCAGGAAATCGGGGCCGAGCTCATGGTGCGTCTGAAGGAAGACCTGTCTGAGCACGGACTAGTTGAGCAGGAAGCCAAAATGGAAGGTCGCCAACTGACCATGGTGCTAGCCCCCGGTAAAAAGAAAAAGTAGTAGTAAGCGCCCCAATTTTTATCAAAAGTGGGGCAGCGAACTGCCGCTATTTATCAAACTCAGACCCGTTTTCGTAGAAACAGGGTCTAATGCGGAGTACGACAATGCCTAAAATGAAAGTACACAGTGGTGCGTCCAAGCGCATCAAGAAAACCGGATCGGGTTTCAAACGCAAGAGCGCGTTCAAGAGCCATATCCTCACCAAGATGACCACCAAGCGCAAACGTCAGTTGCGCGGCACTTCCGCGGTTCATACCTCGGACGTCGGCCGTGTCAAACGCATGTTTCGCGAAAATTGATCGAGTCATCCACCGGAGGATAAAGCCATGGCTAGAGTTAAACGTAGCGTCACTGCACGCGCGCGTCACAAGAAAATCCTGAAAGCAGCGAAAGGCTATTATGGCTTTCGACGCAGCGTGCTCCGCATTGCGAAGCAGGCAGTTACCAAAGCTGGTCAATATGCTTATCGCGACCGCAAGGCCAAGAAACGTGTGTTCCGCGCACTGTGGATCACGCGTATCAATGCTCAGGCGCGTAATCATGATATCAGCTACAGCAGGTTGGTCGCCGGCTTGAAGAAAGCCAGCATCGAAATCGACCGTCGCGTACTTGCCGATCTGGCAGTACATGACAAGGATGCTTTCGCGGCAATCGTTGGCAAGGCCAAGGCCGCGCTGACTGCCTGACAGTGTTGAGTCTGCCGCCTTCGGGCGGCGGACAACCCTGACATAGCTGAACCTGCATGCAGACCCTGCAAGCTCTCACGCAAGCCGCCCTCGAGGCGATCACTCTGGCTCGTGACTCTCAGGAGCTGGATCTGTTGCGTGTGCAGTTTCTGGGCAAGAAAGGTTCCCTTACCGAACAATTGAAGACACTGGGTGGTTTGCCAGTTGATGAGCGCCCGGCAGCCGGTGCGGCCATCAATCAGGCCAAGGTTCAGGTGCAGGATGCGCTGGCCGAACGTAAGCTGGCTCTGGATACTGCCGAATCCGAGACGCTTTTGGCCTCCGAAGTACTGGATATCACCTTGCCAGGTCGCCGTCAGGGCTTCGGTGGTTTGCATCCAGTGACGAGTACAATCGAGCGTATCGAAAACATTTTTACCCGTGCAGGCTTCTCTGTAGTCGAAGGTCCCGAGATCGAGGACGACTACCACAACTTCGAAGCACTCAACATTCCAGCGCATCACCCCGCGCGGGCTATGCACGACACCTTCTATTTTGATGCCACAACCCTGTTGCGCACGCACACGTCCACCGTGCAGGTACGCACTATGGAAACCAGCAAACCGCCAATCCGCATCATCTGTCCCGGGCGTGTATACCGCTGTGATTCCGATGTAACTCACACCCCGATGTTCCATCAGGTGGAAGGTTTGCTGATTGACGAAAAAGTCAGCTTCGCCGATTTGAAAGGACTCATTGCTGATTTCCTGCAGGTTTTTTTCGAAGCGGAACTCAAGGTGCGGTTCCGTCCTTCCTATTTTCCGTTCACCGAACCTTCAGCTGAAGTAGACGTGCAGTGTGTTGTCTGCAAAGGGCAGGGGTGTCGTGTCTGCAAACAGAGTGGTTGGCTGGAAGTTCTTGGCTGCGGCATGGTGCACCCACGTGTGTTGCAGTTGTCCGGCATTGATCCGGAAAAATACACAGGCTTGGCATTTGGCATGGGCGTAGACCGACTCGCCATGCTGCGTTATCAGATCAAGGATCTGCGCCTGCTGTTCGACAACGATCTGCGCTTCCTGCGCCAGTTTCACTGAGTTAAGCGACTATGAAAATCAGTGAACGCTGGCTGCGCGAATGGGTAAACCCCGACCTCTCAACAGAGGAGTTGCTGAAGCGTCTGACCATGGCCGGTCTTGAAGTGGACGGCACTGAACCTGCCGCAGCAACGGTAAGCGGTGTGGTTGTTGGCAAGGTTCTGAACGTGACTCCCCATCCCGATGCCGACAAACTCAGCGTTTGCATCGTGAGCGATGGCGCCAGCGAGTTTCAGGTAGTCTGTGGCGCAGCCAATGTGCGTGCCGGCCTGAATGTGCCGTTCGCGAAAATCGGCGCGGAATTAGGCGCTGAATTCAAGATTAAGAAAGCCAAACTGCGCGGTGTTGAATCCAATGGCATGCTCTGCTCTGCCGCTGAACTTGGCATGGCAGAGGAATCCGAAGGTTTGCTGGAACTACCAGCTGACGCGCCGGTAGGCACTGACATGCGTGCATATCTGCAGTTGGACGATACCCTCATCGAAGTGGACCTGACTCCAAATCGTGGCGACTGCCTGAGCATTGCCGGCCTCGCGCGCGAAACGGGCGTGCTGACCCGTACAGCAGTGAAGGCTCCATCCATCAAGGCTGTGCCCGGCAAGATTGCCGACATGCTTGCTATCGTTCTGGAAAATGCTACAGCCTGCCCCCGGTACCTCGGGCGCGTGATCCGCAATATCAATCCAGGCGCTGAAACACCCTTGTGGATGCAGGAAAAGTTGCGGCGCGGTGGTGTTCGTTGCATCGACCCCGTTGTGGATGTGACGAATTATGTGTTGCTGGAACTCGGCCAGCCACTGCATGCTTTCGATTACAGCAAGCTGCAGGGCGGTATCGTTGTACGTAACGCCCGTGCTGGCGAAAAACTGATATTGCTTGACGGCAAGGAAGTTCAATTGACGCCTGACACGTTGGTAATCGCTGATCAGAAACAAGCGCTCGCCATGGCCGGCGTAATGGGAGGCAAGCACAGTGCTGTGGGTCCTCTCACCAAAGACGTATTCCTTGAAAGCGCATTCTTTACGCCGCTTGCCATTGCGGGCAGGGCGCGCAGCTATGGTCTGCATACGGATGCCGCACACCGCTATGAACGTGGAGTCGATTTCAATCTGGCACCGCTCGCGATGGAAAGGGCAACTGCCTTGTTGTTAGACATTGTCGGCGGCGAACCCGGCCCGGTGGTCGAAGCCGGCAAGCAACTGCCGCAGATCGGCCCGGTGAAATTACGCCGCAAGCGGATCGAGGATCTGCTGGGGATGAAATTTCCTGATACCGAAGTACTGGATATCCTTGGTCGGCTTGGCCTGCAAGAGATAGCACAGGATGCCCAGGGCTGGACCTTCACTGTACCTTCCTGGCGCTTCGATATTACGATTGAGGCCGATTTGATTGAAGAACTGGCACGCGTCCATGGGTACAACAATTTACCGGTTACGGTTCCGCTGGTGCGTCTAGGCCTGCAACCGGAACCCGAAAGTATTACGCCACTGAGGCGCCTGCGCCACACACTGGTCGCACAGGGTTACCAAGAGGTCATTACGTACAGCTTTGTACCGCCGGAACTGGAATCTGCTCTGGGCTCAGGTCAGGTGCGGCCGGAGACCCTTGCGAATCCCATTTCCCAGGATATGTCAGTCATGCGCACCAGCCTCTGGCCGGGGCTCGTTAAGACGCTGGTACATAATCAGAATCGTCAGCAAATGCGTGCCAGATTGTTTGAAACGGGACTTGTATTTAATAGTATAAACAGTAGGTTAGAGCAGATATTTAAAGTAGGATGTTTGATCTGTGGGGAGCAGGTTCCTGAGCAATGGGGCGCTGGTGTCAAAGCTGCCGACTTCTTCGATCTCAAAGGTGACGCCGAATTGCTCTTGGGCCTGAGCCATGAGCCGCAGAATTTCAGCTTCAATGTAGCCGAGCACCCCGCTTTGCAGAGAGGTCAGACAGCCAGAATTACCCGCGGCAAGCAGCCTATTGGTTGGCTCGGCGCCTTGCTCTTGGTCATGCGCCCCTTGGGATTCTTGCGAATCCAGTCCAACTCACGCGCCAACGCCCGCTGCCGCTGCCCCTCTTGCTTGGACTCCAGCGCCAAACGCTTCTCCTTCTGCTCCAGCCAACCCGTGTAGTTGCCCTTA
>CAMDML010000009.1 GCA_945902215.1 Klebsiella pneumoniae
TTGGCTCGGCGCCTTGCATCCAAAGCTGCTACAGGCGCTTGATATAAAAGGAAAAGTATTTCTTCTTGAGTTAGATTATTCAACGCTGAAAGAGTCACTGATCCCGGTTGTTACGGAGTTGTCACGTTTCCCTGCAGTCCGCCGCGATCTTGCTATTCTGATTGACCAGGACAGCAGTGCAGAAGCCGTGCAACAAGCGTTGCGTGAAGTGGCCGGAACTGACCTTCTGGAGCTGCAACTCTTTGATTTGTATCAGGGCGAGAACCTTCAAAAAGGCAAAAAAAGTCTTGCTTTGGGCTTGACCTTTCAGCATCCTTCACGCACTCTTACTGACGCTGATATCAACCCAATAATTGATAGTTGTATCAAGGCTCTACAAGCCAAATTTAAAGCTGAGTTAAGGTAATGCTTGTAAATGGTTGCCATAGTTACTGACGTAACTTAGTCCTATTGATTGCGCCCGTTCGGGCGTCCTGTGAAGGTTCTGTGAAAGGTTCTGGATAGGCCCTAAGGCCAGGAAGCAAGCTTGTGACGGATGCGGAGATAACAAACGGAGCGCTGACCAAAGCCGAGATGGCAGAGCGTCTTTTCGAAGAAATGGGCCTCAACAAGCGTGAGGCCAAGGAACTGGTAGAGCAGTTTTTTGAAGAGGTTAGAAAGGCGCTGGAAGCCAACGAGCAGGTCAAGCTCTCGGGTTTTGGTAATTTCGATCTGCGCGACAAACGGCAACGTCCCGGACGTAATCCGAAAACTGGCGAAGAAATCCCTATTCAGGCGCGCAGAGTCGTAACATTCAGACCCGGCCAGAAATTGAAAGCGAAGGTTGAGAGCTATGCTGGAACCAAGTCATAACGCAGAGCTGCCGGAAATTCCGGCCAAGCGTTATTTCACTATCGGTGAAGTCAGTGAACTGTGCGAAGTAAAACCGCACGTGCTGCGTTATTGGGAGCAGGAGTTCACCCAGCTTAAGCCCGTCAAGCGCCGCGGCAACCGCCGCTACTATCAGCGGCAGGATGTGATCCTGATCCGCCAGATCAGAACACTGTTGTACGAACAAGGCTTTACCATTGGCGGTGCCCGCCAGCGCATGGCCGGACAGAGCGCACCTGAGATGCTGGAAGAAGCAGTAGCAGCGAAGCCACTAACGAATACCCATCAGATCAGGGAAATGATCGAAGAGATTGAAGAGGCGTTGGGCTACCTGGCGTAAGTTTTACAAAGTTAAAACGGAGTGTAGCGCAGCTTGGTAGCGCACTTGCCTGGGGGGCAAGTGGTCGCAGGTTCAAATCCTGTCACTCCGACCAATTCATGAATCAACAATTACGCTAGCGGGAAATCCTATGCGCTTGTCGGTTCGAAGGGCTATAAGCGCCGCAGGCGCCATTTCTCTGCTTATAAAAATATAAAAAACCCGCCAATTGGCGGGTTTTTTATTTCTGGCTTAGCAGCAGGTATCAACGTTGACGTTGGGTTTCAATCTGCACACTGACATCCGCTTCAATACGGCGGTTGCGCAGTTTGTTTTCTGCAGAGTCGTTGGCCACCACCTGACGCGCTTCACCGAAGCCAACCGCTGACAGGCGGGTAGCAGCAATGCCGTGCGTTGTTACCAGGCGATTCATCACAGCCGTTGCGCGGCGTTCGGACAAAGCTTGGTTGTAGTCTTCACTGCCATCACTGTCGGTATGGCCTTCGATCACAACATTGGTATTGCTGTAAGTAGTCATGAAAGTAGCGAAGGCTTCAATTTCGTCATAGAACTCGCCTTTGACAACAGCCTGATCGAAATCGAAATTGACCAACAACTGCTGACGCATCTGACTGTTATCAAGGATCGGGCAGCCATCAGCATCCACCGCCAGATTGCGCGGTGTAGCAGCGCACTTGTCACGGGAGTCACTGACACCATCACCATCGGTATCGGGATCCACCGGTGCAGCAGGAGCAGTGGCGGGCGCAGCTGCAACGGTGGTGCTACGTGGTCCAAAGGCATAACCAAGGCTGAGGCTTACAGTCTGATCCCAAGTATGTATACCTTGAACGCGGATCAGTTTGGCGTCGCCGCGGAAGAAGAAGTTTTCGCCGATGAAACGTTTCACGCCGACACCGAAGTCGAACGCAGGTTCATCGAGGTCCATCGGGAGCACCATGGATTCCTTCAGGCGCCAGTAACCGAGGCCGGCGCTGAGGTAGGGCTGCCAATCCTGTTGCTGGGTGAGGTGGTAGTTGCCACCAATACGGGTATAGGTAAGTTCTGCGTCGCCGGGGCCATTGTCATTGTCGGTGTCGACAAGCCAACGTTCCAGAGTCGCGCCAAGGCGATTGGATACAGGCAGCTCGGCACCGAACAGCGCACCGAAGTCATCATCCTGGTTCACGTCACTGTCGATAAAGTGGTAGAGGCCACCGATGTAGATATTGGGTCTGGTGTCATACTCCTAGGCGTGTACAGCAGTATGCAACAGCATGCCGGCGGTTAGCGTCAGCACAGAACGGGCAAGTAGTTTTGCTTTGAACATGTAGCTTTTTCTCCTGAGTTTTCAATGCAGGATTTTCTGCAATTGAGGTTGCAATTATATGTCGGTATCTCTGCAGCACAAAGCCTGATACGAAATCGGGTATGGTCCCAAGCACCACTTGCGGGTTTTGGATTCAGACAATTGCGGCGTGGCAGCTGCGTGGAAAAGGTCACGCATACACGTTTACCGCATGCTGATTACAGGCGGAATGACATCAACTCGGGAGTTTTTCCCATTGCAAAGTTGCTGGCCAGGTCACTTTTTGAAAAATTTTAGGAATTTTCTGCTGGCAGGGCGTCAAAAAGGGCGTTGATTGAATTGTAATCCTGCGGCATTGGTCACATGTGCCGGCACCGCATGTTCCACTTCTGCTGGTAGTGAGGCGAGGGCAGACAAGGCGCCGGAATAGTCCTGCAATATTTTGATGGTTTTACCCAGTACAGCGCCGGTTGTATCCATTATTTCCATGGGCTGCTCTGGAGCTGTCATACCGACAGAGGGGGACTCAAGCAGGAATAAGAGCTTTTTAAGTTTGCCGCGGTAATGCATTCGCGCCACGATTTCCTGACCGGTGTAACAGCCTTTTGTGAAGCTGATATACCCATGACGGTCGAGGTGGAGCTCTTGGGGAATATATTTTTCGACATCTTCAGGCAGGAAAGGAAACAGCCCACACTGCATACCCGCGAGCAGCCAATCATTGAGTGAGCCGCCAGTGACTTCCTGCGTCAGCTTTGCATTCGTGAGTAGAGCGTTGCTGTAAACCAGATACTGCTGTCCTTGATTCAGATTGCAGATCCAGCCATTCGGCAGATTCGCACATTGGTTGACTTCAGGCAGTGAATCCACACGTTCGACAATTTTTGCAAATGCTTCCGCGCCGACTACCCCGAAGCAAACGTTCGCCTCTATCGCAATTTGCTTGAATTCGCATTTGTAAAAAGGCAGGTACTTTTTAAGAGTGGCCGCAAACACGGAGCCCAGGCCTTTGTGCATGGCCAGATAAAACATGGGTCCTTGCCGCACTAATACGAAGGTGGCCATAACCCGACCTTTGTTGTTGCACAGGGCACCCGGGGTGAAACCGGGGTCGGACAAAGCCTCCACATCGCAGGTCAGTTGCCCCTGCAGCAGTTTGACGGCATCGGGGCCGGCAACAGTGATGAGGTCCAGATTGTCTACGGGGAGAATAAAACTGTGCATCAATATGAGTCCTATCGGGATAAACTGCGGCGGTAAAAGTGAATTATAGGCCCAGTACATGAGCAGCACCAAAACTGCCTTTTCCCAGGTAGATATAAAACGTCTGTACTGGCACAGCCGGCGCGGCATGCTCGAACTTGATTTGCTGTTGATTCCATTTGTCGAGCACAGTTTGACCGGACTCAGCGAGGATGAGTTGCTGATGTATAGCGACTTGCTGCGTGAGGAAGATCAGGATCTGTTCCTGTGGCTGATGCGTCGCGCAGAGGCGCCTTCGCCCCGCTTGCAGTTGATCATCGACAAAATACTGTACGCGAACACTCAAGCAGGCGGCAGCCCTTAAGTCCTCGGCGCCATCAAGGTCTTGGCTGCCCTCAAGTTCTTGGCAAATAGTTGGGAGGCGTCAGAACGGTATCCTTCGCAACACTTTCCTGTTCAGGATAATCCAGGCTGTAATGCAAGCCGCGACTTTCTTTGCGGCTGATTGCCGCATCAATGATCAGTTCGGCAACAGCCGCCAGATTGCGCAGTTCCAGCAAGGGTGTGCTCACCCGATAGTTGCGGTAGTACTCGTGAATTTCGCTGCGCAGTAATTCAATGCGGTGCTTGGCCCGCTGCAAACGTTTGGTCGTCCTGACAATTCCCACGTAGTCCCACATGAAACGCCGGATCTCATCCCAATTGTGGGCAATGACCACGTCTTCATCTGAGTCGGTTACCTGACTCTCGTCCCACAAGGGCAGGTTGGAAACGAGGCCCGTGTTGGCAAGCTTCGTGGCGATATTTTCTGCCGCAGAAAAAGCGAACACAAAACATTCCAGCAAAGAGTTGCTTGCCATGCGGTTGGCGCCATGTAAACCGGTGAAGCTGGTTTCGCCGATGGCGTACAGATTGGGAATGTCGGTTTGGCCGTTGCGATCCACCATCACGCCGCCGCAACTGTAATGGGCGGCCGGCACCACGGGGATGAGCTGCGTGGTTATGTCGATGCCCAACGCACGGCAGCGTTCGTAGATGGTCGGGAAATGTTGCAGGATGAACTCTTTCGATTTGTGGGTTATGTCGAGAAATACACAGTCAAAACCTGCTTTTTTCATTTCGGCATCAATTGCGCGCGCGACGATATCACGAGGCGCGAGTTCGGCGCGCGGATCATAATCTGGCATGAAGCGATAGCCGTTGGGCAAGCGCAACAGGGCGCCTTCGCCACGCAATGCCTCGGTGATCAGGAAGGTGCGGTCCTGCGGGTGATAGAGACAAGTGGGATGGAACTGGTTGAACTCCATATTGGCCACACGGCATCCTGCGCGCCAGGCCATGGCAATACCGTCGCCGCTGGCGCCATCGGGATTGGATGTGTAGAGATAAGCCTTGCTGGCGCCACCGGTTGCCAACACGGTGAAGCGTGCTGCGAAGGTGGATATCAGACCGCTGTCTTCGTGCAAGACATAAGCCCCGAGACAGCGTTGGCCGGCGCGCCCCAGTTTGCTGGCTGTCAGCAGGTCAATGGCAGTGCTATTGGTGACGAAACTGATATTGGGGTGTTGCAGAACTCGTGCCGCCAGAGTTTCAAACACGGCCTTGCCGGTGGCATCGGCGGCGTGGATCACCCGCCTATGACTGTGACCGCCTTCCTTTGACAGATGGTAATGTCCCGCCACCGAGCTGGCTGTGGAGCTGCTGTCCTGACTGAAAGCAACACCTTGTCCCACCAGCCACTCGATACTTTCGCGGGCACGCCGCACGGTGTATTCCACAATATCCGGGTGACACAAGCCCGCACCCGCCACGAGGGTATCTTCGACGTGCGAGGAAAGGCTGTCCTGACTATCGAGCACGGCGGCAATGCCACCCTGTGCATAATAGGTGGATCCCAGCTTCAGTGAACTTTTTGACAGAATTGTAACGCGCGCCTGGTCGGCAATACGCAGGGCAAGGCTGAGGCCGGCGGCGCCACCACCGATGACAAGGACATCAGTGTGAAGCAGGCGGGGATAGGGGGCGATGGACATTTCCCTATTCTACCTTACCGGTCACGGCGGATGAGGCTTCGGCTACAATTACCGAACTTTGAAAGGTAATTACTGTCTACCCCGGCGAGCAATGGGCTGGCCGCGGGAGGATCTTGCGGGAATGGGTCCCGAGCAGTATCAACTGGAGCCAGTCTCTTGGCAAAAGCAGGAAATCAAGACACCGATGAACAATTGGTGGAGCGCGTCTTCAAAGGTGAGAAACACGCCTTCGATTTGCTGGTGCTGCGTTATCAACACAAACTCCTGAGTTTGATTGGCCGCTACATCAGGGACCCGCATGAAGCTGAAGATGTGGCCCAGGAGGCCTTCATCAAGGCGTATCGGGCTCTGGGAAATTTCAGGGGGGACAGTGCTTTTTATACCTGGCTGTTCCGCATAGCCACCAACACTGCTCTCAACCATATGGTTTCCCGGGGACGTCGCCCCCCCGCTACGGACATAGATGTGGATGATGCCGAGCAGGTAGAAGCCCAGGCGGCAATGGCCGACAACGACAGTCCGGAGGCCTTCCACGCCCGGGACGAGCTCAAAAAAGCCATTGATCTGGCTATCGAGGAGCTTCCGGACGATTTGCGTACCGCCTTTTGCCTGCGGGAATTCAGCGGCCTGAGCTATGAGGAAATTACTGAAATCATGGACTGTCCTGTGGGCACGGTCCGTTCGAGGATTTTCCGGGCCAGGGAAACAATAGACAATAAAATCAGGCATCTGCTGGAAAATTGAAAGTAACGGCCGTTTGAAAAAATATTGAGGAAAATGGGATAGTCCGGGAATTTTTGCAGGATGCTGTTGTCTAGAGGGAGAGCGAAGTACAGAAGCATGCTTAGAGGCATGCAAAGCAGCATGCTAATAGAGTTAGAGAGTTGCAGCACAACAACCAATCAGGCAGAACACAATAACGGAACCCAACAGTGGATCAGAACCAAGACAAGTTGAACGAAGCATTATCTGCGTTGATGGATGGTGAGGCGGATGAGCTGGAATTGCGCCGCATCCTGCGGGAGCTGTCCTCCACCCCGGGACTGTATGCGGTCTGGAAACGCTATCACGCGGTACGCGCCAGCCTGCACCAGGACATTCACCGCGACCCTGCAGTGGATTTGCTACAAGGTTTTCATGCGCGTCTTGCTTCTGAGCAGGACACCAGCGAGTTTGGGCACCAGAGTCTGGGCCAGTTCGGGTCGGTACTGCGTTCCCGTTTCGTGCGATATCTGGGGCAGGGTGCAATTGCCGCCTCGGTTGCGGTCGCGGCATTGATGGGATTTTCCGTGCTCCAAACTGCCGATACCGGCACTTCCGCACCTGCAGTAGCTGATGCCGCCACTGCCCCTGCACTGAACGGCGAATTCAATGCTGGTAATGCTGGTAATGCTGGAGAGCTGTCCCGCACGGTCTCTATTGATGCTGAAGCCTATGACAGGCTGGAGCAGGCGGTTTACCGGGGACTTTCCGAGCTGCCGCCCCCAGAGTTCACTCCGGTCAACTACAACCCAGAACTTCCAGTACAAACCACGCCCGCTGAATAAGCGGGCGTTTCCCGGTTAGCTGCTGTTTGCTCCCGTTTCTTCCCTGCTATCATGTGTAAACTTCAGCATTTCCCGGGGTCTTGTAATGCAAATTATGGTGTTGAAAAAATTCCTCCCGTTCTGCGCGTTGTTGTTGGCGGACAGAGTCGGCGCGCAAGCGTTGCCGGATTTTACCGGGCTGGTTGAACAGAACGCTCCTGCCATCGTGAAGGTAACCACCACGCGCGCGGCAGAAAATCTTGATCCGGAAAACCGGGCTAACCTGAACGAATTGCTGCGATATTTTTACGGCGATCAGGCGCCCGATATTGAATTGCCTGAACCTGACGCGGAGGAGCGTGGTGGTGCGAGCGGTTCCGGTTTCATCATCGACAGCACGGGTTATATCGTTACCAATAATCATGTCGTTGAGGGTGCAGACAGCATCTTGGTGACCCTTTTCGACCAACGCGAACTCGAAGCACAGGTGGTGGGTACGGATGAGTTGTCCGATCTGGCACTGCTGAAGGTAGAGGGAGCAGACCTGCCTGTTGTGAAGCTGGGCGCTTCCTCCAGTTTAAAAGTCGGCGAATGGGTTCTGGCCATGGGCTCGCCATTCGGGCTGCAGTATTCAGTCGCAGCTGGCATCATCAGCTACATGGGTCGCGCGTTGCCGACCGGTGGTGTGAACTATGTTTCCTATATACAAACCGATGTGGCGATCAACCCCGGGCACTCCGGCGGCCCGCTATTCAACCTGGACGGTGAGGTGATCGGCATCAATTCGCAGATATTTACCAATTCCGGTGGATCCATCGGTTTGTCATTCGCGATTCCGGTGGATGTCGCGAAAAATGTCGTCAATCAATTGCGCGAGAACGGCTCGGTCAGTCGCGGCTGGATTGGGATCGGCTACGAAGATGTTAGCCAGACTTTGGCGGAAGCTTTTAATCTGGTGACGCCGCACGGCGCACTGGTCAACCGCGTCATCGAAGGCGGTCCGGCAGAAGTGGCGGGTATCCGTGTAGGTGACATCGTTGTCACCATTGATGAGAACCAGATCCGGACCGGTCCCGATCTGCCGTATTACGTAGGACTGATGCTGCCGGGCACTGCAGTAGATGTCGAACTTGTACGCAATGGCGAAAACCTGAAACTGCAGATGACCGTGGGGGACCGGGCCAGCTCCACCGCGATCGCCGCAGAAGTCATCCCGGAGACTGGTAGCAACCGGCTGGGGCTGGTTGTGGAGGCCCTCGATGCCAAAACCCGCGCCGGCTTGGGTATCGAACACGGTGTGCTGGTACTGGAAGTGGAGGGAGCGGCTGCGGAGGCCGGCATTCAGATTGGCGACATTGTTATCACGCTGAACGGTGTCAATCTGGATTCGTCTGAGGATCTCGCCGGGCTGGAAGCAATACTGCCCGTCAACCGGGTGCTGCCGGTTCTTGTAGCGCGGGGCGAAGCGCAATCCTTTTTCACCATCAAATTGAGCGAGTGAGTCGGCGCAACAATCTGATTTTATTTATAAATCCCCTCAAGCTCGGCATGGCATGAGGGGCAGGTTTACGGTACACTTGCGAGCTTTTTTCTATCGCCTGAGTACTTCCCTTCCGTGTCTGACCTTAGCCATATCCGCAACTTCTCCATCATTGCCCACATCGACCATGGCAAATCCACGCTGGCCGACCGCTTCATCCAGTTGTGCGGCGGCCTGACCGAGCGGGAAATGTCTGCTCAGGTGCTGGATTCGATGGATATCGAGAAGGAGCGGGGCATCACCATCAAGGCCCGCTCGGTCACGCTGGACTACAAAGCTGCCAGCGGCCAGGTGTACCAGCTCAACTTCATCGATACCCCCGGCCACGTGGATTTCAGTTATGAAGTCTCACGCTCGCTGGCTGCCTGCGAAGGAGCACTTCTCATAGTAGATGCTGCCCAGGGCGTTGAGGCCCAGTCGGTAGCCAACTGCTACACCGCAATTGAGCAAGGCTTGGAAGTGATTCCGATCCTTAACAAAATGGATCTGCCGCAGGCCGAACCCGAGCGCGTCAAAAAGGAAATCGAGGAGATCATTGGCCTCGATGCGACCAATGCCGTGCAGACCAGCGCGAAGAGCGGCATGGGTGTGCCGGAGGTGCTGGAAAGGCTGATTCGCGACATCCCTGCGCCTACCGGGGACCTCGATGCAAATTTGCAGGCGCTGATTATTGATTCCTGGTTCGACAATTATCTCGGGGTCGTGTCATTGGTGCGTGTGCGGCAGGGCACCTTGCGCAAGGGCGACAAGATCATCGCGCTATCCACCGGCAAAGTGCACACCGTCGACAATGTTGGCATTTTCACGCCCAAGCGTGTCGTACAGAATGAGCTGAAAGCCGGTGAAGTAGGCTTCATTGAAGCCGGCATCAAGGAGATTCAGGGTGCGCCGGTGGGCGATACGATCACGCATGCAAAAACGCCGGATGTGGCGCCGCTGCCCGGTTTCAAGAAAGTGCAGGCTCAGGTTTACGCCGGACTCTTCCCGGTTTCCGCCGATGACTATGAAGCCTTCCGTGATGCGCTGGAAAAGCTCACACTCAACGATGCTGCGCTGATTTATGAGCCGGAAAATTCGGATGCTCTCGGCATTGGTTTCCGCTGCGGCTTTCTCGGCATGCTGCACATGGAAATCGTGCAGGAGCGACTCGAGCGCGAATACAACCTCAATCTGATCACGTCGGCACCGACCGTAGTATTCGAAGTCGTCACGCGTGGCGGCGAAGTGTTGAAGGTGGAAAGCCCCTCACGCCTGCCACCGATGGGCAGCATCGAGGAAATGCGCGAACCCATCGTCGAGGCCAACATACTCGTGCCACAGGATTATGTCGGCAACGTGTTGTCGCTCTGTATCGAGAAACGCGGCGTGCAGAAAGACATGCAGTTCGTTGGCAATCAGGTGGCGATTCGTTATGAGCTACCCATGAATGAAGTCGTGCTCGATTTCTTCGACCGTTTGAAGTCGGTCAGCCGCGGTTATGCCTCGTTGGACTACCATTTCATTCGCTTCCAGCCTGCCAACCTTGTACGTCTGGATGTGCTGATCAACGGCGATCCGGTCGACGCACTGGCCTTGATCGTGCATCGCGATCAGGCGCAGGGCAAAGGCCGTGTATTGACAGAAAAAATGGCGGAACTGATTCCACGCCAGCAATTTGATGTGGCGATTCAGGCAGCGATTGGTGGGCAAATCGTTTCACGTAGTACGGTCAAAGCCCTGCGTAAAAACGTTATCGCGAAATGTTACGGTGGCGACGTGTCGCGCAAGAAAAAATTGCTTGAGAAGCAAAAGGCTGGCAAAAAACGCATGAAACAAGTAGGTTCTGTGGAGGTTCCACAGGAAGCTTTCCTTGCCATTCTCAAGGTAGACAAGTGAATGGGCGGGCTGGAATAAGGGTGCCGTTCGAACGTCACGCCAATTGAATTCCAATTAACCGAAACGCAAGTTTTGCTTTCCATATCCCAACGGTTCGTAGCATGAATATTGATTTCTCTTTGTTGTTGCTCATCCTCTCCGCGATCACTGGTGTCTTCTGGTTGTTCGATGCTGCCATTTTGGCTGGCAAGCGCCGCCAGAAAGTATCCATATTCCTGGCAGGGAAAAACCTGGGTACGGATGAATTCAACGCCTACATCGGCGCTTTGGACGAAAACGGTAACCCAGCGGTGGCACCGGATACCTCAGCAAAAAAAGATGTGGTCAAGCAAAAGCTGCTGGAACAGGCGGCGGCATTGCATCGCGAGCCAGTGCCAATCGAGTATGCCAAATCGTTCTTTCCGATCCTCTTCGCCGTGCTCCTGTTGCGCTCCTTTCTGTTTGAGCCGTTCCAGATTCCGACCGGTTCGATGATCCCGACTTTGAACATTGGTGACTACATCGTCGTCAACAAATTTGCCTACGGCCTGCGTCTTCCGGTTACCGGGACCCTTGTACTGGCCATCGATGAACCCAAGCGGGGCGATGTAATGGTATTTATTCCGCCCCACGATCCCGTCTACTACATCAAACGGGTCATTGGCTTGCCAGGCGAGCATGTGCGCTATGCCGACAACACTGTTTATATCAACGGTGAGCCTCTCCCGCAGGTCGAAGTGGGTCTGATTCGTGAACTGGGTGTGCAACATTCCCAGGAAACGGTTGGCGGCGTCACCCACGATATCTATACTGCAGCATCCCAACGTTTTGCCCGTTTGTATGACTGGCTGCCTCCTGAAGGTGCGGTAATCCCGGAAGGGCAATACTTCATGATGGGTGACAATCGTGATAACAGCAGCGACAGCCGCTATTGGGGGCCAGCGTCCGGGGACCGTATCGTCGGCAAAGCCGTAGCGGTCTGGATGCATAAAGAGTCAGGACTGCATCTGCCAGAGTTTAGTGCCAATCGTCTGATCCAGAATCCTGAGTAAAGGAAAGGAGCACGAACCATGAAAGCAAGCGTCATGAAAACAATGAATGCAAGACCTGTAAATTCCCAACGTGGATCGATCTATACCACCTTGATCCTGGTGGCGCTGTTCGCCATGGTCATTCTAGCCGCCCTCAAGGTTGTACCGGCGTATATCGACGACAATACCGTTACTACTACGATGAACGGCATGGTTGAGAGAAAGGAATTGGGTGAGATGAGTATCGCCGAAATACGCAGCAGCCTGATGCGCACGCTGAACACCAACCGGATAATAGATTTCGAGGCCAGTAACGTTAATCTCGTGCGTGAGGATGGCAAAGAATTCATCGATATAAACTACGAAACCCGCAAACCGCTGTTCTACAACATCGAAGCGGTGGTGGTTTTCAAACATCGTTATGAAAAACTCTGAGGGCCGCGTCCGCCTTGATCCCCGGCCACTTGGACAAACTTCCCGCCAGACTTGGTTACCAGTTCAAAGACGCCGACCTGCTGGCGCGGGCGCTGCGGCATCGCAGCGCCGGCAGGGATAATAACGAAAGACTGGAGTTTCTGGGTGATGCAGTGTTGGGTTTCATTATCGCTGACATGCTCAGCCGGCGTTATCCTGCCGCCACAGAAGGTGAACTGAGCCGCCTCCGCGCTGCACTCGTGCAACAGTCCACTCTAGCCGCCATCGCGCGCGAGTTCCGCCTGGGTGAAAGTCTTGCTCTCGGTCCCGGCGAGCTCAAGACTTGGGGTGCCGGCCGCGATTCAATCCTGGCTGACGCGCTCGAGGCTCTGATCTCTGCAATCTATCTCGATGCCGGCATGGCCCGCTGTGCAGAACTGGTGCAAACCTGGTTTGCTTCCAGACTGGCTGAAGAGCAGAAAGCGGATGCAGGCAAGGATGCAAAAACCAGACTGCAGGAATTACTGCAAGCAAAAAAGTTGGCACTTCCCCTATACGAGATACAGGAAATCAGTGGCAAGGAACATCAACAGACTTTTATCGTCACCTGTCGAGTGGTTCTCCTTGGTGAGCCGATGACCGGCACCGGAGCTACCCGCAAGGTGGCCGAACAGAATGCCGCTGAAGCCATACTGGCCAGACTGGGTATCAGCCATGACTGAGCCTGTGGCCGTTCCGGGCACCCGCTGTGGCCTCATCGCGTTGGTTGGCCGGCCCAATGTTGGCAAATCAACCCTGCTCAATCACCTCGTTGGCCAGAAGGTCAGCATTACTTCCCGTAAACCCCAGACCACCCGGCAGCGCTTACTGGGCATCAAGACAGTCGGACAGGCGCAACTCGTGTTCGTCGACACCCCCGGTTTTCATCTGGGTTACAAGAAAGCACTGAACCGTTACATGAACCGCACCATCAAGACCACCGTCAGCGACGTGGACCTGATCCTGTTCATGATCGACCGGCTGCGCTTCACTGAAGAAGACGACATGTTGCTGGAAGGGCTGGGCAAGTTGCCTTGTCCTGTGTTTCTGGTAATCAACAAGGTTGATGCACTGGAAGACAGGGAGCAGTTGCTGCCGTTTATCGATGAGGCCCGCAAACGCTTTCCTTTTGTTGAAGTGGTGCCGGTGTCGGCACTGAAAGAGCAGAACACCGAAGCGTTGGAAACTACCCTGATCCGCTACCTGCCGGAAAACCCTTGGCTGTACCCCGAAGACCAGTTGACCGACCGCAGCGCACGCTATCTGGCCGCAGAATTCGTCCGTGAGAAAATCACCCGCCAGATGGGTGACGAACTGCCGCATGAAGTGGCAGTCGAGATCGAGGAGTTCCGCGTCGAGAACGGGGTTTATCACATTGGCGCCCTGATCCTCGTTGAACGAAGCGGGCAGAAGAAAATGCTAATTGGTAGCGAAGGCAGCCGCCTGAAACTGATCGGCACGGAAGCGCGCATGGAACTGGAGCGCTTGTTCGACAGCAAGGTGATGCTGAAACTGTGGGTCAAGGTCAAAAGCGGCTGGTCTGACGACGAGCGTGCGCTGCAAAGTCTGGGTTTCGACTAAGAGCTTCGACTGAGTGACCCGTCCCCTCGACAAACAATCCGCCTGGCTGCTGCACAGCCGGCCCTTCCGCGATACCAGCCTGCTGCTGGATTTCCTCACCCCCGAACTGGGACGCGTCAGTGCCCTTGTAAGGGGTGCGCGGGGTCCGCGTTCAAAGTATCGCGCCTTGCTGCAACCATTCCAGCCGCTGACCATTTCCTTGTCAGGCCGTACCGAATTGCTGAATCTGCGTGACGCCGAAGCCGCCAGCCCGGCGCTCGTCCTCACCGGTGAGCATCTGTTCGCCGCGTTGTACATCAACGAACTGATGGTACGCCTGCTGCACGGGCACGAAGGTGAAGCTGCGCTGTTCAGTCTCTATGGCGCCACCTTGGCGACACTGGGTACACGCGCGGACCTTGAGCCGTTACTGCGTGACTTCGAACTCAGGGTGCTGGATACCCTTGGGTTTGGGTTGCAGTTCACGCATGAAGCGGAAACCGGCGAAGTGCTGGTCGCTGATGGCTGGTATTACCTGCACCAGGACACCGGCTTTGTGCGGCAGCGGCAGATACAGGATTCGCGGCAGAGCTCTGCCCACAATGTGTACCCAGGTTTGGAACTGCAAAAAATTGCCTTGCGCAATTTTGCTGAAGGAACCACCCGGAATTATGCCAAGCGCCTGCTGCGCCAGGTATTGCAGCACCACATGTCCGAACGGCCGCTGACCAGCCGTGAACTTTTCATGGAACCGGGCTAGAATTCACGCTTTCTTGGACATGGGAATGCTGATGGATTTTCCAACTATAGATTTCCCCACTATCGAAAGCACCGTGGGGAACACTCCGCTGGTGCGCCTGCAGCGTCTGCCAGGCAAGACCACCAATACCATTCTCGCTAAGCTGGAAGGCAACAATCCTGCCGGTTCCGTCAAGGACCGTCCTGCCCTTAGTATGATCAGCAAGGCAGAAGCCCGCGGCCTGATCAAACCGGGCGACACCCTGATTGAAGCCACCAGTGGCAACACCGGTATCGCGCTGGCGATGGTGGCGGCAATCAAGGGTTACAAGATGATCCTGGTCATGCCGTCCAATTCCACTCAGGAGCGCAAGGATGCGATGACAGCCTATGGTGCCCAGCTAATTGAAGTCACTGAGGCGGAGGGTATGGAAGGCGCGCGCGATCTGGCAGGCAAGATGGAGCGCGAGGGTAAGGGCAGGGTACTCGACCAGTTCGCGAACCCCGACAACTACGCCGCCCATTTTGAACACACCGGCCCCGAAATCTGGCGTGACACGCGCGGTACGGTCACCCACTTCATCAGCTCGATGGGTACCACTGGCACCATCATGGGTGTGTCCCGTTTCCTGAAAACCAAAAATCCGGCCATCGAGATCATCGGCCTGCAGCCGATGGACGGCTCACGCATCCCCGGCATCCGCCGCTGGCCTCAGGCCTACTTGCCCAAAATTTTCGAGCGCGAGCGGGTAGACCGTGTCATCGACATCAACCAAAGCGATGCCGAGCGAACGATGAAGGCGCTCGCCATGGAAGAAGGCATTTGCTGCGGGGTGTCTTCCGGCGGTGGGGTATTCGCCGCTCTGGAATTATCCAAATCTCTGGAGAATGCTGTCATCGTCGTGATCATCTGCGACCGGGGCGACCGCTATCTCTCCACCGGCGTATTCAGCAACTGAGCGGCAAGCGCATGCGGAGCAATAAAAACCGCAGTTCCCTGCCACGGGAACCGCAAGTGCTGGAAATCGAAAAACTGAGCCATGAGGGGCGCGGTCTGTCCCGCTACGAGGGCAGGGTCGTGTTCGTCGACGGTGCGTTGCCGGGCGAAACCGTGCGTGCAGCGTTTACCAACGGCCGGAGCAGCTATGCCGAGGCGCAAACCCTTGAGGTACTGAAGGCTGCGGCCGAACGGATTACCCCTTTGTGTCCCTTCTTTCAGTACTGTGGTGGCTGCAGCCTTCAGCATTACGCCGCCAGCGCCCAACTTGCCTTCAAGGAAGGCGTTCTGCATGAACGTCTGGAGCATGCGGTAGGCAGCAGCGACTATCGCAAACTGGCTGTTATCAGCGGTGCTGAATTTGGTTACCGGCGCAAGGCCAGGCTCGCAGTGCGCTTCGTCGCCAAAAAGGGCGGGGTGCTGGTTGGCTTCAAGGAAAGGCACAGCTCTTTTATCACTGTCATGGATTCCTGCGCAGTACTTGTACCGGAAGTGGCGCGACTACTGCCGTTGCTGCAGGTTCTGATCGGGAGTATGCACTGCAAGGAACAACTGCCGCAGGTAGAAGTTGCGGTCGGCGACCCGGTACCTGGCAGTAACACCTGTGCCCTTGTGTTTCGGCATCTGCAAGCTCTCGATCGTCACGATCTCGATCTGTTGCTGGCCTTCGGTGGCGAGCACGGCACCGATATCTATCTGCAACCGAAGGGGCCAGAAACCGTGCACCGGATCCTGCCGATCGGAGGTGAGGAGCGGCTGTTCTACACCTTGCCCGAGTTCAATCTGCAATTGGCGTTTCATCCCACCGATTTCACCCAAGTTAATGCCGGCATCAACCGCCAGATGGTGCAGCGCGCGGTAGAGCTGCTGGAGCTGCAGCCTGCTGACCGTGTGCTGGACCTCTTCTGTGGGCTTGGCAACTTTACGCTGCCATTGGCCACAAAAGTGGCGCAGGTGATTGGAGTGGAAGGTTCTGGCGCTATGGTCGAACGCGGCACCGAAAATGCGCAGCGCAATGGCATACAGAATGCGCAGTTCATCAAGGCCGACCTGAGCTTGCCACCGGAACAACATGCCTGGTTGAAGCAAGGTTTCGCCAAAGTATTGCTGGACCCGCCTCGTTCCGGTGCGCTGGAAGTGTTGCCAGCAGTAGTCGCGGCACGACCTGAGCGCATTGTTTATGTCTCCTGCAATCCGGCCACGCTGGCGCGCGACGCCGCCTTTCTCGCCACACAGGGCTATGCACTGGCAGCTGCCGGGGCGATGGACATGTTCCCACACACGAGTCATGTGGAAGCAATTGCGCTGTTCCTGCCGGCTGGAGGCAAGCGCCGATGACAGACAACACGAACATGGATCTGGAAGCGGTACGCCAACTGCTCCTTGTCATGCGCCGGCTGCGCGATCCGGAACGCGGTTGTCCCTGGGACCTTCAGCAGAGCTTTGCCTCGATTGCCCCCCACACTCTGGAAGAAGCCTATGAAGTGATCGATGCGATTGAATCCGGTGATATGCAGCAGTTGCAGGGTGAGTTGGGCGACCTGCTGTTCCAGGTAGTGTTCTATGCACAATTGGGTGGCGAGCAGAATCTGTTCGATTTCAATGCCATCGCCACCGGCATCAGCGCCAAACTGCTCCACCGCCACCCACATGTATTTCCCGGCGGCATCATGGATGAATCAGCGACCATTCCGGCCACACCTGCCATCTCGGCTAACCAGGTGGTGCAGAACTGGGAGGTGATCAAGGCCGCAGAGCGACAGGGCAAGGTGGGGGCGAAACCGGCCAGCGCTCTGGATGATGTACCGCTGGCACTGCCTGCCCTGCTGCGGGCGGTCAAACTACAGAAACGGGCGGCCGCGCAGGGCTTCGACTGGAAGGAAATACAGCCTGTTTTCGCGAAGGTTGACGAGGAACTGAGCGAACTGCACCAAGCCATTTCAGCGGCCGATCCGGCAGCGGTGGAAGAGGAGTTCGGTGATCTGCTTTTCACTCTGGTAAATCTGGCGCGTCACCTGGATCTGAATCCCGAAACAGCGCTGCGGCAGGCCAACCACAAATTCGAAAAGCGCATCCGGGCAGTGGAGATTTTACTGCGTGAGGAGGGCCGCTACCTGCGGGATCTGAGCGAATCTGAACTCGACGAATACTGGAACAAAGTGAAACACGCGGACAGAAATTCGTCGGCTTGAGCGGCATCTGACAACAGTGGTAAGGTGCAAAACGTAACGACTTTCGACAACAGCTATTTTCTACAACGCCCGCTGGAAAGGCAGATCACTCGTTTCAGGGACAGAAGCGGCAACGGGCAGCATTGGGCAGCATCGGGCAGCATCGGGCAGGAAGGAGAGAGAGCATGAGAATCATTTTGTTGGGCGCGCCAGGGGCAGGCAAAGGTACTCAGGCCGAGTATCTGAAAGAGACCTACGGGATCCCCCAGATATCCACCGGCGACATGCTGCGTGCGGCGGTCAAGGCTGGTTCTCCGCTCGGTCTGCAGGTGAAGTCAGTGATGGACAGTGGTGGACTGGTGACCGATGGAATCATCATCGCCTTGATCCGCGAGCGCATTACCCATGACGACTGCAAGAATGGATTTTTGTTCGACGGTTTCCCCCGCACCATCCCGCAGGCCCAGGCGCTTGTTGATGCCGGAATCGGGATCGACGTGGTGCTGGAGATCGATGTACCCGACGCTGAAATCGTCCATCGGCTGAGCGGCAGACGCGTCCATCCCGGCTCCGGCAGGATCTACCACATAGACAACAAACCGCCAAAAAACCCCGGAAAAGACGATGTAACGGGGGAGCCCCTGATCCAGCGCGACGACGACAAGGAAGCCACCATACGCAAGCGTTTGGAGGTCTATCACGCGCAAACTAAACCGCTGGTGAACTTCTACCACAAGCTGGCGGCGGGCAACGTGGCGCCAAAGTTTGCCACCGTCAGTGGTGTTGGCGACATCGCTGCAATCCGTCTGTCGCTCAAAAATTCTTTGCGCTGAGACGGGCAAGAATTCATTTCTCTCATGCACCTCATCAGTCGTCGAACACGTTACTCGTGCGACGGTGGCGGCAGACAAAAAATTGGCAGTTGATCATTTTTATTTTTTTGTGTTATGGTGCGCGTCGAAGGTTGCAACAACTTTAGCAGGTGATTGAAAAAAGCTGAGCGACGGCAAGATGAACGACAGTCGCGCAGCAGCAGGATGGCCAGCAAGGTGTTACTTCCACGAGTGAGGAGAACTGAATGACCACTGCCAGTGAACTCAAGAGAGCTGCAGTAGTTGAAATAGAAAAAGAAGCCGGTAACGAAGTAAGTGAATCGGAAGCAGTAAAAGCAGTAGCAAGCTCAGCACGACAAATGCACAACGCAACTGAACTTGAAGAGCGTTGTAGCCCCCGCGACGATACCAGTTTCAGATTTAGCACCTCCATTAGTCCCTCTTATAGCACCATCTCCATCACCGACTTTTGCAACGCCTTTAGCCCTGTAGGCAGTACGACTGCCTCCGCTAATTTGAGCCTTTTTTCTACTCAAGACTTCCCCACCCAACAGAATCCAGTACCGCTTTGGCGCAACCAGCCAGAGCGTGCTTTTCACGCGATTTACGCGAACTGAAAGACAGTAACTCGGTAGCCTACCCCCATATATAAGAAGAAAGACAAGGGGTGGAAAGGGGTTGCCGGAAACAAGAATGCCAAGATCCGGAGTTGCAGCAGTCGAGGCAAACCGGGTTAAAGCAGGACCGGACAGAACAGAAGCAGTGCCAGGGCCCGCGGGCCTGACGTGAAGCAGTCGTTCTTCCGGTAGTAGTAAGCGCTTCGTTGGTTGCCACAAGTAGTTGCCGCAAGGCAGTGGTACCGGGGAGGTGAAACGTACGTTAATTACACCGGAGGAAACATCATAGCTATGAATATTGAAGCCAAAGCAGCATTAGCAGCAGCAAAGAAAACGGCTAAGAAAAAAGCGCCTGCCAAGAAAAAGGCAGCTAAGAAAAAAGCGCCAGCCAAAAAAGTAGCCAAAAAAGTAGCCAAGAAAAAAGCGAAGAAAAAAGCAGCATTCGCAGCGATGGCTGCCGCGAAAAAAACTGCCAAGAAAAAAGCTCCAAAGAAAAAAGTAGCAAAGAAAAAGGCAGCTAAGAAAGCTCCTGCCAAGAAAAAAGCAGCCAAGAAAAAAGCCAAAGCCAAGAAGAAGTAAGGCCTAAGCTATTGTTCAGGCACGCGGGGTATGCCGTTATTTACCCCGCGACTGATCTGCTTATAATCCCTCGGAGCCTAGCTTCGGGGGATTCTTTTTTATGAACCGGCAAATTCTCTATTTGCCAAAGATGGGCGCGGTTCTGGGGCAGTTGCTTCGAGCGCCGCGGGTGCTACATTTTAGCTGGCAATGTCTCCCTTTTGTCGGGTTGTGAATGACAGTAATTCTAGCGCTTGATACCTCTACTGAAGCTTGTTCCTGCGCGCTGTCTATTGATGGCCGGGTTGATGAAAGGCATGTGATCGCACCGCGGCAGCATGCGGCTCTTATCCTCTCCAACCTAGACTCCCTGATGCGCGACCACGGTCTGGCTTTTAACCGACTCGATGCCGTGGCTTGGGGGCGTGGGCCGGGTTCCTTTACCGGATTGCGTATTGCTGCGGGGGTTGCCCAGGGCATTGCTTTTGCCGCTGAGCTCCCCGTTATTGAGGTATCAACACTTGCCGCACTGGCGCTGGATGCCTATTCCACATCCGGGCAAACGCGGATTCTGGCTTGCCTCGATGCGCGAATCGATGAGGTGTACTGGGGGCTGTTCGAGATTCGGAACGGCTTACCGGCGGCGGTCGGGGGCGAGCACTTGTTCAAACCGGAGGCGATCCCTGCCGAGTTACTTACTGGCTCAGCGGACTGGATGGCTGCCGGCAATGGCCTTTGTTATGTCGACCGGTTTTCCCCCGCGCTCCGCGAACGCCTGAAATACAATCTGCCTGAACTTCTGCCCCGCGCCGGTCCTATCGCAACCATCGCCGCCGCCGCATTTGCCCGGCAGGAGTGGGTGACTGCCGAAGAGGTTCGCCCGGTGTATCTGCGCGACAAAGTTACTCACCACTAAGAAGCCACGTCATGGATTTCGATGTTGTCAGAGCCACTGTTCTTGCCTTGATCCAGGGCTTCACCGAATTTTTGCCCATCTCCAGTTCGGCCCATTTGATTCTGCCATCGCAACTGCTGGGTTGGGAGGATCAGGGGCTGGGTTTCGATATGGCTCTGCATTTGGGTTCCCTGGTGGCCGTGCTGTTTTATTTCCGCCGGGATTTGGTTCAGGTAAGCCGGGCTATGCTTGTCCAGGTGGGTGGTGGTCAGGCATCTGATGAAAGTCGTCTGGGTTGGCATATTGTCATCGCGACAATCCCGGTACTGGTCGCGGGATTGTTGTTTCAGGACCTGGCGGAAACCTCACTGCGCAGCGTAACGGTGATTACCACCACGACCCTCGTGTTCGGTCTCTTGTTGGGTATCGCGGACCGCACGGCGAAGCAAAACCGCACGCTTGCCCAGGTGAACTGGCAGATCAGCTTGATAATTGGTCTCGCCCAGATGCTAGCCATCGTTCCAGGGACCTCGCGCTCCGGCATCACGATGACAGTGGCGCTGTTCTGCAACATGGAACGCTACGCTGCCGCGCGCTTCTCCTTTCTGCTGTCCATCCCGACCATCGGCGCTGCTGCGTCCCTCAAGTTGCTGGAACTTCTGGGCACGCCCGGCATCAATTGGAGTGAGCTGATCTATGCCATGGTATTGGCGGCACTAACTGCCTTCGTCTGCATCCACTATTTCCTGAAGCTCATCAGCACCCTTGGCTTCCTCCCTTTCGTGGTGTACCGGCTGTTGCTGGGCACCTTTCTGCTGCTGTTTTTTGTGTTATGACCGGCGCGCCAACAGAGGCTCAAACCATGTACATCAGGGACACTGCCGCAACCAACCCTGACAAGATCATTCTTCGTGCCGACCCGGCCGCGCTCGACGACCTCAACTACCGCTTGCGCCATACGCGGTGGCCGGACGAGTACGCGAACGCAGCTTGGGCCTACGGCACCAACAAGGCATACCTGCAGGATCTCGTGCGCTATTGGGCAGACGACTACGACTGGGGTGCGCAGGAAGCCTGGCTCAATACTTTTGACCACTACAAAACGGCAATCGACGGGATCGGCATCCACTATATTCACCAACGTAGCGCCGACCCGAATGCGATGCCGGTACTGCTTTTACACGGCTGGCCGGGCAGTTACGTGCAGATGCTGAGGTTGGTGCCGCTGCTGACCGATCCGGCTGCGCACGGTCTGGACGGCCCTTCGTTCCATGTCGTTGCCGCCTCGCTGCCTGGTTTCGGCTACTCGGATGCGGCGCAGGCTCCCGGCATGGGGATGGAGGGAATCGCAACGCTGATGAACAAGTTGATGGTAACTGTGCTCGGGTATGCCAAATATGGTGCGCGCGGCGCTGATCTGGGTGGAGTCACAATCGACCAACTCGGCCGGCATTTTCCCGGCAACCTGATTGGTATGCATCTTACGCAGATCATCGTCGCAGGTGCCCCGCCAATGCCGCCGGAGAACGCTACGCAGGCCGAGCGTGACTTTCTGGTGGCCAGCACCGTGATCGGTAATACCGAAATTGCCTATGCGCGCATGCATTCTACCAAGCCGCAGACACTGGCTTACGCTCTTAACGACTCTCCTGCGGGGCTCGCCGGCTGGATCGTGGAAAAGTACCGCAGCTGGGGCGACACCGGCGGCAATATCGAAAGCCGCTTCACCCAGGATTTCATCCTGACGACGCTGACCACCTACTGGCTGACGCAAACGATCGCGTCTTCCGTGCGCACGTACTATGAGATGTACCGGAACCGGGGCAACACCAGCCGGGTCGGCGTGCCGGTTGCGTTCCTGATGAGCCAGAAGGACATGTTCCCACCAGCGCCGCGCGAATGGGCTGAGCGTACTCATAACGTGGTCCAATTTTCCGAGACGCCCACTGGCGGGCACTTTCTGGAATGGGAGGAGCCGGAACTGGTCGCGCGCGACCTACAGACCTTCTTTGGCAGACTGAAGGAGGCGCGCTGATGACGGTGACGGAACTGACTGAACTGCAGGCAATCGAACTGGCCTGCACCAAACTCGTCAACCAGTTCGCGGTGTATAACGATCTGGGTCGCCACGAGGAATTGGCGGAACTGTTTACCGACGATGGCCGTTACGCGCGGCCGACCGATCCCGCCAGCTTTGTCGAGGGTAGGGCCAAGCTGCTCGCCGCATTCAAGGCGCGGCCGCAGGACAAGCTGGTCCGGCATCTCGTCACCAACATCCTGATCGAGGTGATCAGTCCCACAACGGCCAAAGGCTTCAGCTACGTAACCCAGTATTCCGGCAGCACCACAAAGCCGGCGGTGACCCACGGCTGGCAAGCCAATCCTTCGCGACTGGTCGGCGAATACTCCGACGACTTCGTATTGACCCCGGCAGGCTGGAAGATTAAACAGCGCAGCGGGAAGCTCATTTTTACCACCTGAACGCCAGCAGGTGTTAACGATAGTTCAGTTCGATCTTGAGCCCGTTGGGATCATTGCAGAACAACTGCGTAAGCCCGACCTGCGGCACTTCGTGGCGGTGGTAGGGAATGCCCAGCGCATCCAGTTTGCGTGCCATCTCATTCGCATCCGTGCCGTTGAAGGCAACATGATCGAGCGGGCCGGTGCCGGGAGTACGCGTGGTTACCGGAATACCAAGCCTGTTGGAGTGCATCGTATAGGTTTCCCATTCCGCAATGTGGATCACCGGCGTCTCGCCGAGGTAAAGCCAGTGGCCGGGAAAACCCAGCTCGGCACGGAAGCCGACTGTGAGCCCTATCACGTCGCGGTAGAAGTCGCGGGTGGCGTCAATATCGGTACTCATGACCAGATAATGTTCGAGTTTGTGCAGCGGCATGCAAGTTCCCCTTGGCAACAGATGTGCGCAGGATAGGGGGCGCCCAAGCCAAATACAACGCGGCACCGTGATGAAGCGTCCACTCTTTGCCTCTCATGGCATCTGGTGCTGGACTGGACGCAAGGCCCTCCCTGTTGAAACTTTCCTGTTTGCTGGCGTTCGCCCCTGTTGCCTTTATGTACAGTGCGATGGCACAAGACACATCCGGTGAATCACTCAACGGTACAGTAACTCTCAGCGGCGGCTCTTGCCCGATCCGCATGGGGTCGACATTGTTCCGGGTGGCGACACGGCTGTCGAAGATCTTGGGGCAGATCTACGGCATATTTGCCGGCATCTCTGACTACCCGGGGGAGGAGAATGATCTCGACCTGACCGATCAGGATGCCTTGCGGGCCCGAGACGCGTTGCTTGAGGGTGCGGGCATGAATCCCAACAACGCGTATACGCTGCTTGATGGCGATGCGACGCTCGGCAACTTCACCAGCGCGATGAGCAACATCGGCTCAGAGATCGGTCCGGACGACACGCTGGTGATCTTTTACTCCGGCCACGGCAGCCAGCACTCGCGCACAAACGGGCCAAACAATACCGAACAGGTCGCGTACAAATTCGAGGCGGGCGGTTATCTTGCGGTCTTCTTTGAGGACGCCGTACGCGGCCACTTTGCCGATGGCGACATGAACAGCCAGCTGACCCCGATGGAGCTCAGCGAATACATCCACGAACGCTATCGTTTCGACGTGAAGCCTGAGGGTTCTGAAGTTGCCAGCGCCAGCGCACGCGTAACCGGGCCGGCGTCGGTCTACCGTATTTCCTGTCTAAAGCTCCGCCAATACTCCGCGCAACACTCCTTGCAACACCGCCAGCGCGGCTTCAATATCCGCGTCAGACACCAGTAGATCCGGTAACAAGCGGATGATGCCGTTGCGTGTGGGGACTACGAGCAGCCCTTTGTCTGCACAAAGGTGGGTCAGCTGACGGCTGTGCGTTTGGTCACGGAATTCAAGCGCACACAGAAAACTAGTTTGTTCGTCGTGAACTGTCAAACAATCAGGATTTGATGTATCGGGTGTCCGGGAAAAAATCAGTTCTGGTTCCCGCGCTCATCGAGTATTTTTTCCATTTCATCCATGATCGCGTTCATCCGGTTCACGACCGCCTGGTAGGGTTCTGGTGTGGCCAGATCGACTCCAGCATTGCGCAGGATGTTGTAGGGATAGTCAGAGCCGCCAGCACGCAGCAGGTTGCGGAAGTTGTCGACGCCGGCTTGGCCGTCTTCGGCGATTTTCGCATAGAGCGCTGTGCCTGCAGTCAGTGAGGTCGCATACTGGAACACGTACATGTTGTAGTAGAAGTGCGGCACGAACATCCACTCGTTGGTGTACAAATCGTCAACGATCACCACGCCTTCGTCATGCCCGTGGTAACGCCGTACAAGCTCACCGTACATTTCCGAGATGCGTTCACCGGTGAGCGCTTCACCGCGCTCAACCGCTTCATAAAGTGACAGCTCGAATTCCGCGAACATTGTTTGGCGGAAAAAAGTGCCGCGCAGGTTCTCAAGGCCGTAGCCAAGATAGAACAGCTTCTCGTCGGTTGTTGTCGCGTTGGCGGCCATGTATTGCTGCAGGATCAGTTCCAGCGAGGTTGACGGAATTTCGGCCGTGAACGTCGCATAGTCGGCAGTTTCGAAAGGCTGGGTTTCGCGCGCGTGCAACGTGTGCATCGCATGGCCCCATTCGTGCGCAAAGGTCGACAGGCCGTCGAAATCATCGTTGTGATTGAGTAGCAGGTAGGGGTGCACATCGTAAGCCGCACCCTGCATGTAGGCGCCGCTGCGCTTGCCCTGTTGCGGATATACGTGCATCCAGCGGTCATCGATCGCCGCACGCTGCATCTCTACCCAGTCGTCGCCGAGAATGGCCATCGCATCCAGCGTGATCGCTTCGGTGGTCGCTATGTCGAATGACTGGTCATGTGACACGAGCGGCGGATAGATGTCGTAGTAGTGCATCTGGTCAACGCCCAGCATGCGGCCGCGCAGTTTGAAATAACGGTGCAGCGTGGGCAGTGCCTTGTTCACTTCCGCAACCAGCGTGTGGTAAACCGCGGGCGGCAGGTTGTCGCTGGCGAGCTGGCGTTCCAGCATGCTGTCGTACTTGCGCGCCTTGGTCAGCGCCACCTGCATTTGAATGTGGCCCTGCAGCATCATGCCCACGCTGTTGCTGTATTCCTTCCACTTGGTCCAGAAGGAGTCGAACACCTGCCGTCGTACTTCGCGGTCAGGGCTTGCGCGCCAGCGGTTGTAACCCTGCGAATCGATGCGGGCCTCTTCGCCGCCGAGGGTTAGCACGGGGAAAGGAATGTCGGAGTTGGACATGACGCCATAGATATTCTGCGGCGCGTCGAAGGACTGGGAAAATAACGCCAAGGTCTGCTCGGCTTCCGCACCGAGGGTGTGTTCTGCTTGCCGCAGCGTGTTTTCCAGTTGGTGACGGAACGGAGCGAGATCGGGGTTCTCATCGAGAAACTGGCGGATACGGTCTGCGCCTACCGCAATTAATTCGGGATCCATCCACGCCGTGGCTTCACGCATGCGAGCGAGCATGGTCTCACCCAACTGGTTGCGCTCCTGGGCTTCGGTGTTGCGCAAATCCTCATCGCTCTGCAGGCTGGAATAGACGTAGGTGCGCAATGCCTGGCGGTTGGTGTCCGAGACGAAACGCAACGCGGCATGCAAGGTTTGGCTACTGGTGCCAAGCGTGCCCTGATAAGCGGCAATCTTGGCGAACTCGAGCAACAAGCGTTCACGTTCCTGGTTCCAGGCCTCGATACCGGGGAACAAATGTTCAAGGTTCCATTGGTTCGCGGGATCGACGGGGCGAACTTCCTGCCCGAAGGTGGGGAGTGCGAGCATCAGAACGGCGCAGTAAAGAATGCAACAGAAGGTGGACACGAAGCGGCGCATGAAAGACTCCGGCGATGGTGAAGACAATGGATACCGATGTAACAAAGCTGCCAACAAAGTGCAACGGGGGTGGGACTGAGCAAGGCGCTTGTGTTACCATCGGCCCCAGTAAAATATCCTTGTATTTCAACGCACTTCGGTGAAATTCCGAGTGCCTGGCTCTGAGTGAAAAGTTCTGAGTGAAAAGTTATGAGTACCAAATCTCCCAGCTTCCGCAAAACCAAAATCATCTGCACCCTCGGCCCCCAGACCAGCTCCTATGAGATGCTCCAGCAATTGCACGCGGCCGGCATGGACATCATCCGGCTGAATATGTCGCACGCCACACAAAAGTGGGCGGGCAAGATGATTGAACACATCATTGAGTTGAACAAACATACCACTTTCCCGGTGGGCATTCTGCTCGACACACAAGGACCGGAAATCCGCACCGGTGTGCGCGAAAGCGATCTCGATCTGAAATCCGGTGACGAAATTTCGATTACGGTGCGCGATGGCGTGGACGTTGAGGAATCCTCAATCCGCATCAACTACGACGAACTGATTGATACCGTGAACGTTGGCGACCGCATTACGGTCGACAACGGCCTGATCAACCTCGAAGTGCTGGAGAAGGACAACAACCGCATGCGCTGCAAGGTGCTTGACGGTGGCATCCTCGGCAGCAAGAAGCATGTGAACCTGCCCGGCATTCGCGTCAACCTGCCCGCGATCACGCAGAAGGACCGTGAGGACATCCTGTTCGGGCTTGAGCACGAACTCGACTACATCGCGCTGTCTTTCGTGCGCGAAGCCAAAGATGTGCTGCAATTGCGCGAGCTGATCCGGCAACACAAGCCCGAGAAGGCGTCGACCATTAAAATTATTTCGAAGATCGAAGACCAGCAGGGTGTCAACAATCTGGAAGAAATCATTCAGGTGTCAGACGGCATCATGGTGGCGCGTGGCGATCTGGGTGTGGAAATCGATCTCGCGGAGTTGCCGAATACGCAGCGCCGCATCGTGCGCCTGTGCGCCGAGTACGGCAAGCGCGTAATTGTTGCTACCCATTTGCTCGAATCGATGATCGAGAATCCGATCCCGACCCGTGCCGAAGTAACTGACGTGGCCAACGCGGTGTATGAAGAAGCGGATGCAATCATGTTGTCAGGTGAAACTACGGTCGGCAAATATCCGGTGCGTTGCGTTAAGCAGCTCAATGCGATTGCGCTGGCAACTGAGTGCAAACCCGGACTCGGTTTCACGAAAAATCTGCGCAAAAATTCCGACCGGGAGCATCTGGCCGCCACTGCGGTTGAACTTGCCGAGTCACTGGAAGCCAAGGGCATTGTGGTGGTGACGCGCCACGGCATCATGGCCAACTTCGTTACGAACTGTCATCCGCAAAGTTCACCTATCTTTGCCTTCACCAACATCGGCGTCACCCGCCGCATCATGACGATGAACCGCTACGTGTATCCTTTTAAGATCGAGTTCAGCCAGGTTCCTGAAGAAACCCTGGCGCGCGCGTTCCATGAACTGAAGGACAAGGCGGGTTTTGTCAGTGGCGACAAGGTAGTTGTGATTTCCGATCTCTTGATCGGTCAGGACACCGTTGGTATTCAGATTCGTTATCTGCCGTAAGTTTCCGGCTCCGGTGACCAGAACAGCAAAGACACTTCAGGCGATGAACATCGCATCGCCGTAGCTGAAGAACCGGTATTTCTCCCTGATCGCTTCCGCGTAAGCAGCCATGATGTGCTCATGGCTGCTGAACGCGCTGACCAGCATCAACAGGGTTGATTCCGGCAAATGAAAGTTGGTGAGCAGCGCATCTACGGTTTTGAAGGCATAACCGGGATGAATGAAGATGCGGGTGTCGCCCTGAAATGGTTGGATGGTTCCTGCCTGACTCGCGGTTTCGAGACTGCGTACCGAAGTGGTGCCGACCGCCACCACACGTCCACCACGCGCCTTGCAAGCTTGTACCGCCGCGCAGGTTGCTTCCGATACTTCCAGATATTCCGCATGCATGCGGTGGTCCTCGATATTTTCGGTGCGCACCGGCTGGAAAGTTCCGGCGCCAACGTGCAGCGTGACGGTAGTGGTTTCAATTCCGCGGGTTTTGATCTTCGCAATAAGATCTGAATCGAAATGCAGTCCTGCTGTCGGTGCAGCCACTGCGCCGCTGCGTTCAGCAAATACGGTCTGATAACGTTCCTGGTCAGTGCTCTCATCCGGTCGTTTGATATAGGGCGGCAAGGGCATGTGGCCAATGCGTTCGAAAAAAGCCATTAGGTCTAGCGCGGGCGGGAAACCGAGAATGAAGAATTCGTCTTGGCGGCCACGGACCTTTGCTTCTACCGTGGTGCTGCCATCCATAAAGAGCAGGGGCATGCCTGGGCGCAACGATTTGCCGGCCCGGACCTGGGCCACTACTTCATTTCCCGCCAGCACCCGTTCCAACAACACCTCGATCTTGCCTCCGGTGGGTTTGCGTCCATAGAGACGGGCAGGTATCACGCGGGTGTTGTTGAATACGAGCAGGTCACCCGCTTGGAGCAGATCGGGTAAATCGGTGAAACGCCGGTGACTGACTGCCCCGGAATGACGGTCAAGCTCCAGTAGCCGGCTGCCCGTGCGCTGTGCGGTGGGACGGAGCGCAATGAGCTCCTCGGGCAGGTCATAGTGAAAGGCGCTGACTTTCATCGGGTAACTTTTAGCAGGGGCAAAGGCCAAAAACAGAGGTGGCAAGCGTACCCAAAACGACGGTGCGGCGATAGGCAGGTGTGCAAGTCGATGGTATGATGCGCGCCGTTTACTTCTGCCAATCAAAATGCCGGAGTGGTGAAATGGTAGACACGACGGACTCAAAATCCGTTGCCCTTAAAAGCGTGTCGGTTCAAGTCCGACCTCCGGTACCACTTTTCATGAATAGGCCCCATCTCTCCTTGCAATGCTTGGGCTTTGTTCATTGCCACAGGACCTTCCCACATGAAAGCACCAGTCAGGGTCACCGTTACCGGCGCTGCCGGCCAGATCAGCTATTCACTGTTGTTCAGAATCGCCGCCGGCGACATGCTTGGCAAGGATCAGCCCGTGATCCTGCAATTGCTGGAGATCACCCCGGCACTGAAAGCCCTGATGGGCGTTGCGATGGAACTGGAAGACTGTTCCTTTCCCTTGTTGCAAGGCATCGTCCAAACCGACGATCCCGCCGTAGCTTTCAAAGATTCTGATTACTGCCTGCTGGTCGGCGCACGTCCACGTGGCCCCGGCATGGAGCGCAAGGATCTGCTCGAAGCCAACGCCAAGATTTTTTCTGTGCAAGGCAAAGCCATAAACGATCATGCCAGCCGCAATGTGAAAGTGCTGGTGGTTGGCAACCCGGCCAATACCAACGCATTGATCGCTTACCGCAATGCACCTTCGCTCACAGCAGGCCAGTTCACCGCAATGACCCGCCTCGACCACAACCGTGCCATCGCGCAGCTTGCACTGAAGACCGGCAAGCACACCACCGACGTGAGCAGCATGATCATCTGGGGTAACCATTCCTCCACGCAATATCCTGACATCCATCACTGCACCGTGGCTGGCCAAGCTGCAACGCAATTGACGGACAAAGACTGGATGGTCAAGGATTTCATTCCGGTTGTGCAGAAACGCGGTGCTGCGGTAATCGACGCACGCGGATCTTCCAGTGCTGCTTCGGCGGCGAACGCTGCCATCGAGCATGTCCGCGATTGGGCTCTGGGCACCAACGGCAAGATTGTCAGCATGGCCATTCCGAGTGATGGCAGCTACGGTATCGCCAAGGGTCTGATCTATTCCTTCCCGGTGACCTGTGCCAACGGCGCGTACAGCATCGTGCAGGGACTCGCGATCAGCGACTTCAGCCGCGATTTGATGCAGAAGACCGAAAAGGAACTCGCTGAAGAGCGCGACGCGGTTTCTCACCTGCTGCCCTGAGCGTGCGCCTGGTGTCTGAGTAAACTGAAACAATTGTGCAATCCATGAGCAGTGGAGCCTGTTTACTCTGACACCTACATTCCATTTCGAATTGATCAAGCAAGACGGCGCGGCCCGACGCGGGCGGATGACCTTTGCCCGCGGTGCCGTTGAAACCCCGGCCTTCATGCCCGTGGGAACCTACGGCACTGTCAAGGCCATGCTGCCTTCCCAGGTTGCTGATACCGGCGCGCAAATACTCCTCGGCAATACCTTTCATTTGATGCTGCGCCCCGGCATGGACGTGATCCGTGCGCATGGCGGCCTGCACGGTTTCATGGGCTGGAACAAACCCATCCTCACCGACTCTGGTGGTTTTCAGGTGTTCAGCCTGGGAGCAATGCGCAAGATCAGCGAGGAAGGTGTCGCGTTTCGTTCGCCAATCAATGGTGACAAGGTATTCCTCAGCCCGGAACTGTCGATGCAGGTACAGCGTGAACTCGACTCCGACATTGTCATGGTGTTCGATGAGTGCACGCCGTATCCGGCAACGGTCGAGCAGGCGCGCGCGTCAATGGAGCTGTCGATGCGTTGGGCGCAACGCTGCAAGACTGCGCATGGCGCCAGCAGCTCGGCCTTGTTCGGCATCGTGCAGGGCGGTATGTATCCGGCATTACGGCGTGAGTCGCTGCAGGCACTGACCGCGATCGGTTTCGACGGTTATGCGCTCGGGGGGCTGTCGGTGGGCGAGCCCAAGGAAGAGATGCTGGCCGTACTGGATTCGATCGCGCCGGAACTGCCTGCTGACAAGCCGCGTTATGTGATGGGTGTGGGTACGCCAGCAGATCTTGTGGATGCGGTCTGTCGTGGCATCGACATGTTCGATTGCGTACTGCCCACCCGCAATGCGCGTAACGCTTACTTGTTCACCTCGCGTGGTTTATTGCGGGTACGTAACAGCCGTTACCGCACCGATCTCGGGCCACTTGATGAAAATTGTGATTGTTACACTTGTAAAAACTTTTCCCGGGCCTATCTACACCATCTGGACAAGTGCAAAGAAATGCTGGGTGCGCAGCTCAACACCCTGCATAACCTGCACTACTATCAACGGTTGATGGCTGATTTGCGCCATGCCATTGAACAGGGTAAATTGGCCGCCTTCGTTGCACAGTTCCACCGCGAACAATCCTCCCTTAACCAAGAAATTGGCCACCAAGAATCATTATAAAAAGGTATCGTCATGAGCTTCTTCATCAGTTCCGCTTTAGGTCAGACAGCCGATGCCGCTGCGGCTTCACCCAACGCAGGGATCTTCAATTTCCTCTTTCTGGGTGGCTTTGTCCTGATTTTTTATTTCCTGATCTGGCGTCCCCAGTCCAAGCGCGCCAAGGAGCAAAAAGCGCTGGTCGACGGCCTTGCCAAGGGTGATGAAGTCATGACCAACAGCGGCATTCTGGGCAAGATCAACAAAATTGATGACCACTATGTCTCCCTCCAGGTGGCCGACAACCTTGAGTTGAAAATGCAGAAATCTGCCATTGGTGCGGTGCTGCCCAAGGGCACCATCAAGTCCATTTAGTCAGAAGACATTTCAGAAGACAAAGAGTCCGCCTCCATGCTCAACAAATTTCCCCTCTGGAAAAACCTGCTCATTGTGCTGATGGTGGTGCTATCTGCGGTTTATGCGGCGCCTAATTTCTATCCTGCGGACCCTGCGATCCAGGTTTCGCATGACAGTGGCATTGTGGATCAAGCGGCACTCGCCACGGCCACCAAGGCGCTGGAAGAGGGTGGTATCGAGTTCACCAGGGCAGAAATTGAAGACGGCATTGCGTTGATACGGCTGCGCAACCAGTCAGACCAGGGCAAGGCGCAGCAATTGGTTAACCTGGTCTTGCCGCAGGACTTTGTCGTGGCGCTGAATCTGGCAGCCACCACCCCTGACTGGCTGTCCAGGCTTGGCGGGAAGCCGATGAACTACGGCCTCGATTTGCAGGGAGGCGTGCATTTCCTGATGGAAGTTGACCTCAAGGCCGCCGTTGCCAAACAGTTGAACGACTCACTCGCCGCAATGCGGACCTTGTTGCGTGAGGAGCGGATTCGTTATCGCCCACCTCTCAGCGTCGATGACACCAACCGCATTGTCATCCGTTTTACCGAAGCCGAATCACGCACCATAGCCAACGAGCTGATTCGCGCCCAATTCCCGGACTTTTTGTTCCGCACCGATGAAGTTGGCGAAGATTTCATCCTGTATTACTCCATGACCGAATTGAGCACTTTGCAACTTCAGGACTATGCGATCCAGCAGAACCTGACAACTCTTCGTTCGCGCATCAATGAGCTCGGTGTCAAAGAACCCAAGATCCAGCAAATGGGTGTCAACCGCATCTTGATTGAATTGCCCGGGGTGCAAGACACGACTCGCGCAAAAGACATGATCAGTGCCGTGGCAACCCTGCAATTTCATCTGGTGGATGATGGTCGCGCGCCAGCAGGCACCACCATTGAATACGACTACTTAGGCACGCTCTATCCGCTGAACGAGGAGATCGTTGTAGGCGGCGAAAGCGTTACCGGCGCGCAAACTTCGATTGATCCACAAACTACGCTGCCGCAGGTCAATATCACGCTGGACGCAGTCGGTGCGCGCCGCATCAACGAAATGACCCGGGTCAACATTGGCAAGAGCATGGCGATCCTGCTCAGTGAAACCAAGACACGCAACGTCACCGAAGTGGGTCCTGATGGAGAACTCGTGACGAAGTCGGTGCCGTTCGTCGACGACCATTTGATTAGCGTGGCGACGATACAAGCCGCACTCGGTCGGCAGTTCCGCATCACCGGTCTGCAGAGCAATGAGGCCAATGATCTTGCTTTGTTGATCCGGTCAGGCGCGCTGGCCGCGCCAATGCATTTCGTCGAGGAAAGTACCGTGGGTCCCAGCCTTGGCGCGGAAAACATCGAGAACGGCGTGAATTCCGTGTTGGCCGGTTTCGCCTTGATCGTTGTCTTCATGATTCTGTTGTACCGTATCTGCGGCATCATCGCCAACATTGCCTTGGCCGTGAACGTGCTGATGATCATGGCCTTCATGTCCATTCTGGGAGCCACACTGACCTTGCCTGGCATTGCTGGCATTGTGCTGACACTCGGTATGGCGGTAGACGCCAACGTGCTGATCTATGCCCGTATCCGTGACGAGCTGCTCCGCGGCATGAGTGTCGCGCGCGCGATTGATGTGGGCTACGACAAAGCCTTTGTCACAATTCTTGATTCCAACCTGACCGGTTTGATCGTGGCCATCATCCTGTACTCGATCGGCACCGGCCCCATCAAAGGTTTCGCAGTAACCACGTGGGTCGGTATCCTCACCTCAATGATGACCGCCATCTGGATTTCGCGTGCTCTCGTCAATTCCCTTTATGGCGGCAAGGATGTGAAATTCATTTCCATCGGCATGAAAATGCCGCAAGCCACCGAATAAGCGCAGCGCGCGGAGAACTCCAGTGAAGGATTTGACAAGCGTAATCCCGTTCATGCGATACCGTATGCATGGGCTGGTGTTTTCCACCGTTCTCCTGCTGGCCTCGATTGGTGCCATCGCAGTTAACGGCTTGAATTACGCGCTCGATTTTACGGGCGGAACCCAAGTGCAGATGTTGTACGAGTCGCCGCCTGATCTGGAAGTGATCCGCCAGACCTTGGTAGACGCGGGCCTCACTAATAATGAAGTGGTGATGCTGGGTGCCGATGAGATCGTACAGATTCGCATTCAAGACGGTGCTGGTGGCGAGAACGCCCAAACCGAATCCGGTGAAACTGCCGTGCGCGTCACGGAGATTCTCAGTGCTGCGGCCAACGGCGAAGTCACGTTTGGTGGCAGTGCGTTCATCGGCGCGCAGGTTGGCGCAGAACTGAAAGAGCAGGGCGGGATGGGCATGCTGGTCGCCACTTTCCTGCTGATGATCTACATTGCGCTGCGTTTTCAGTTCAAGTTTTCGGTGGGGGCGGTGCTGTCCGTTGCGCACGATGTGATCATTACGCTGGGCTTTCTGGCGTTTACCCAACTGGATTTTGACCTGAACGTGCTCGCTTCAATTCTCGCCATCATCGGCTATTCACTCAACGACACCGTGGTGGTCGCAGACCGTATCCGGGAGAATTTCCGCATGTTGCGCGGGTCGGAGCCGGAAGAGATTGTCGATATTGCGGTCAGTCAAACCCTGATCCGCACCACCATCACGGCAATCACAACGCTGCTGGTATTGTTCGCGCTATTCTTCTTTGGCGGGCAGGTGTTGTATGGTTTTTCGCTGGTATTGATTGTGGGTGTACTGATTGGCACGTATTCGTCCGTCTATGTGGCATCCACCACATTGATCTTCATGAAACTGTCGAAGGAAGACATGATGCCGCCGGAAAAGGCAAACCCCGAATTGGACGCGCTGCCCTAGAATTTACAGTCCGGATGCCAGCTTCAGTAATGCCTTGAAGCACTTTGGATTACCGAATACGAGATTGTCGCTGTTCAGGCATTCCGGATTCCCGGCGCCATCGCTGATCAAGCCGCCGGATTCCTGCACGAGCAGAATTCCCGCCGCGCTGTCCCAGGAACTCACTCCCGAAGTCCAGCCTGCATCCAGACGTCCGGCTGCGACATAGGCGAGATCAAGTGCCGTGGAACCGGTGCAGCGTAGCGCTCCCGCTACCCCAATCAATTTGTGCTGCAGCGCCAGCATTGCTTCGTAATTGCGCAGGCCTGCACAGCTCAGACTGATTGCGCCACCTTCCAGTTTGGCGCGTTTACCCACCCGGATACGGGTGCCGTTGAGTTGGGCACCGCTGCCTTTGCTGGCCGTGAACTCCTCATTCTTGATCGGATCCATAATCAGCGCGTGCTGCAGTTTGCCGCGCTGCACACAAGCCATCGAAATGCAGAAGTGGGGAAAGCCGAGCATGAAGTTGCGCGTACCGTCGATGGGATCGATGATCCACACCGTGTCCTTGTCGGCCCCTTCCTGCAGGCCGCTTTCCTCGCCCAGAAAGCTGTGGTCGGGATAGGACTTGCGCAGAAGATGAATCAGCGTTTCCTCAACTTGCCGGTCCACATCGGTGACGTAATCGTTGGGGCCTTTCTCGAACACTTTGACGCGGTCGGGGCGGGCATGGGCTTGCACCATCAGGGTGGCTGCTTCTCTTGCTGCGCGCAGCGCGATGTTGATGATGGGATGCATGCTGGGACCTGTCTGATAACTGCGGAGTTTTGCGGAGGCGGCATCATAACAGGGGCAAGGGTGTAGAGTCGAAATGGGGTCAGAGTAATTTGATGGCAGATCAAATTGTCGTCCCCTAGTATCATCGCTAATCAAATTACTCTGACCCCAATCAGGTTCGTAAGGAAACACCATGAATTTTGCCAATGTTCGCATCGTGCTGGTCGCTACGAGTCATCCCGGGAATATCGGCTCTGCGGCGCGGGCGATGAAAAACATGGGGCTCGGCCGGCTCGTACTGGTGGCACCAAAAATATGGCCAGCACTGGAAGCCCTGAGCCTGGCGGGCTCCGCGCTTGATGTTATCGACAATACGCAGGTGGTAGACACCTTGCAGGAGGCGATAGCGGATTGCCAATTGGTGATCGGCACCAGTGCAAGGCTGCGCAACATGCCGGTACCGCTGTTGGATCCACAGGCCTGTGCCGCAACCATCGTTACCCAAATGGCCTCACAGCAGGTGGCGCTGGTGTTCGGCCGGGAAGCCAGTGGGCTTTCCAACGATGAGCTGCACCTGTGTCATTACCACGTTCACATTCCGGTGACCGAAGAGTACCCCTCGCTGAATCTGGCAGCGGCGGTCATGGTGTTGTGTTACGAACTGCGCAAGACGGCCATGACCCGCGAAGCCGGTGACCAGCCTCTGGTACAACCTGACTGGGACCAGGAACCGGCGACCATGGAGGAGTTGGAGCGCTATCTGGTCCATCTGGATCAGGTGTTGATCAGGCTCGACTTCCACAAGTCAGACAGCTCAAGGCAACTGCTGCGCCGGCTGCGGCGCCTGTACCAGAGAATCCGCCCAGATCGCATGGAAATCAATATCTTGCGCGGCATTCTTACGGCAACGGAAGAAGCTCTGAATAAGGGTCAAGACGCTCCTGCAGGGGAGCCAGACAATAGTTGACTGAAACGCTTGGTTTTACGATAATGGCGCCCGCATCAAGACGAAAAGCGAGCGACTCTATGCGTCTGACAACCAAAGGCCGTTATGCGGTCACAGCCATGCTGGATCTGAGCATCAACTCCACCAATGGGCCGGTGAACCTGAGCGATATCTCCAAGCGCCAGGACATTTCCCTGTCCTATTTAGAGCAACTCTTCGCCAAACTGCGCCGGCGCAAGCTGGTCAGCAGCGTGCGTGGGCCAGGTGGGGGGTATCGGCTGGGGCGCTCCGACAATCTGATTCATGTCGCGGAAATCATCGACGCCGTCAGCGAATCACTCGATACCACCAAATGCCAGGGCAAGGCTGACTGCCAGATGGGTGAAACCTGCCTGACGCACCACCTCTGGCAGGATCTCAGCGACCAGATTCATGCGTTCCTGAGCAACATCACACTGGCGGATCTTGTCTCCAAGCGCGAAATCGAAGTCATTGCCAAGAACCAGAGCGAGCGCGCCATTCGCCTTGAGCGTCTGCAAACGGAAGGCCGTCTGAAAAGCCCGGACGCGCTGATCACCTCGTCAATGTAAGGCACCAAGCAGTACCAATTGTAGAAAAGTTGTAGCAAGCAAGAGCAAGAGCAAAAGCAAAAGAGAGTAGGAGCAGAGATGTTACCCATTTATTTTGATTACAGTTCCACGACCCCGGTTGATCCGCGGGTAGCCAAAGTCATGATGGAATGCCTGACACTGGAAGGCAATTTCGGCAATCCGGCGTCGCGTTCGCACGTGTTCGGCTGGCGTGCGGAAGAAGCCATTGAGCAGGCGCGCCAGCATGTGGCCGACCTCGTCAAATGTGACCCGCGCGAAATCGTGTGGACGTCCGGCGCCACTGAATCCGACAACCTGGCACTCAAGGGCGTTGCGCATTTCTACCAGACACGCGGCAAGCACATCATTACCTCGAAGATCGAACACAAAGCGGTGCTCGACAGTTGCCGCCAGCTCGAACGCGAAGGCTTTGAAGTGACTTATCTGGATCCTGACACCAAGGGGCTGATCCAACCCGAAGCGGTCGCGGCCGCAATTCGCCCCGACACCATTTTGATCAGCATCATGCACGTGAACAACGAGATTGGCGTCATTAACGACATTCAGGCCATTGGCGCTGTTGCCCGTGCGCACAAGGTGCTGTTCCATGTCGATGCCGCGCAGAGTACCGGCAAGGTCGACATTGATGTAGACGCCATGAATGTTGACCTGATGTCCTTTTGTGCGCACAAGACCTACGGCCCGAAAGGGGTGGGGGCGCTGTATGTACGCCGCAAACCGCGCGTCCGTCTTGAAGCGCAGATGCATGGTGGCGGTCATGAACGCGGTATGCGTTCCGGCACATTGCCAACCCACCAGATTGCCGGTATGGGCGAAGCGTTTCGTATTGCGCGTCTGGAAATGCATGCAGAGAGCCAGCGGATTCAGGCGCTACGCGACCGGCTGTTGAAAGGCCTGGAAGGTCTCGAAGAAATGTATGTGAACGGCGACCTGGAACAGCGTGTCGTCAGTAACCTGAACATCAGTTTCAACTATGTGGAAGGCGAATCGCTGATCATGGCACTGAAAGATCTGGCGGTATCGTCCGGTTCTGCCTGCACGTCGGCCAGCCTCGAACCCTCCTATGTGCTGCGCGCACTGGGTTTGAACGATGAAATGGCGCACAGCTCGCTGCGCTTTACCATTGGCCGCTTCACTACTGAAGCAGACATTGATTATGCCGTTGGCAAGGTCCGGGAAGCGGTCGCCAAACTACGCGAGTTGTCACCGCTGTGGGACATGTACAAGGATGGCGTTGATTTCAGCACAGTGAAGTGGGCATCGCACTAATTAGACCTGCGTGCTGGACCCCTGGGGCCTAAAGGCACGCAGGGGCTCAAGGCTGCAAGAATTCTGAAGAGGTAACGAAAATGTCATATTCAAACAAGGTTCTCGATCATTACGAAAACCCGCGCAACGTCGGCAAGCTGGACGACAACGATGCCAACGTCGGCACTGGCATGGTCGGCGCTCCGGCCTGCGGTGACGTAATGCGGCTGCAGATCAAAGTGAATGCCGCAGGTATCATTGAAGACGCCAAGTTCAAAACCTACGGCTGTGGTTCCGCGATTGCGTCCAGTTCGCTGCTGACCGAATGGGTCAAGGGCCGCAGCATTGATGACGCTGCCAAGATCCGCAACACCGAAATTGCCCAGGAATTGGGTCTGCCGCCTGTGAAGATTCATTGCTCGGTGCTGGCAGAAGACGCAATCAAGGCTGCTGTTGCCGACGTCAAACAGAAACGTGGGTTGGTATAAGCGCAGTAATAGCTAAAGAGAGAAATCGAGAGAGAAGCAGTCATGGCAATCACACTGACCGAAAACGCCGCCAAGCATGTTGCGGATCAACTGGCCACCCGAGGCAAGGGAGTCGGTATCCGTGTGGGTGTTACCACCACCGGGTGCTCCGGCATGGCGTACGTGCTTGAGTTCGTCGATGAAACCTCGGCGAATGACACGATTTTCGAAAATCATGGCATCAAGGTAATCGTCGACCCCAAAAGCCTGGTGTACATTGACGGCACCGAGATGGATTTCGTGAAAGCCGGTATCAACGAAGGTTTCGAATTCCACAACCCCAACGTCAAAGGCGAATGTGGCTGTGGCGAAAGCTTCACCGTCTAAACGCCTTCAGTAGTAACTTTCCCCGCGATGACTAACGGCCAGATCCAGAATTTTTTTACCCTGTTGGGTCTGCCTGAATCCTGTAACGTGGATGAAGCGCTGCTGGAGCGCAACTACCGGCAATTACTCGGGCAGTGGCATCCTGACCGTTTCGCCACGGCTGCGCCCGCTGCAAGACTTGCAGCACTGCAACATGCCAGTCTGCTCAACGATGCCTACGCTACCCTCAAAACACCGCTGCGCCGTGCCGAATACTTGCTGCAACTCAACGGCGTGGACATCCTCAAGAACAATCAAGCGATACTGGACGGGTCTTTCCTGATGGCCCAGATGGAGCAGCGTGAAGAACTGGAAGAATTGTTGGCCGGGCGTAATCAGTCTGGTCTAGCGGAGTTGCTGGCGCGAACCCGTGAGCAGCAGGATTCAATCTGGCGGGCCTTTTCTGCCAGCGCCGAAGCCGGACGCTTCGCTGCGGCGCTGACCTCTTTTCACAAACTGCAATTCCTCACCAAACTTGGCTACGAAATCGTGGCTGCCGAAGACGAACTGCTGGACTGAGTAGCGGCATGGCTCTCTTCACCATAACCGAACCCGGGCAGAGCAAGCCACGCGCGACAGCGCGGCACAAGCGCGGCGTTGGCATCGATCTGGGAACCACCAATTCGCTGGTTGCTGTGGCGAAGGAGGGCAAGGCAGAAACACTGCCCGATGCCCAGGGCCGCCACTTGCTGCCCTCCATCGTGCACTATTTTCACAATCCCGGGGGCGCCAATTGCGAAGTCGCCGTGGGTGAATACGATCCTGCCGTTACAACTCATCCCGTCAGTAGTATCTCCTCGGTCAAACGCCTGATGGGGCGCGGCATTGCGGATATCGATTATCAGTTGCCCTATGAACTCAAGCCTGCGTCGGATGGAGGCATGCCGCTGATCACAACGGTTCAGGGCTTGCTATCACCCGTGCAAGTCTCAGCCGAAATACTCAAGGTACTGGCAGCGCGTGGCGCGGCAGCACTTGGCGGTGAACTCGACGGCACCGTGATTACCGTGCCTGCCTATTTCGATGAAGCGCAGCGTCATGCCACACGCGATGCCGCAAGACTCGCTGGACTCAAGGTGTTGCGCCTGCTCAGTGAACCGACTGCTGCAGCGATTGCTTACGGCCTCGATACCAAACTCGAAGGCACGATCATCATCTACGATCTTGGCGGCGGTACCTTTGATGTCTCTCTGATGAAATTGCAACGGGGTGTATTCGAGGTACTGGCCACGGGCGGCAATGCCGCGCTCGGTGGCGATGACTTTGATCGCGCCATTGGCCAATGGATTCTGGATCAGGCGCAGGTAAGCCTGCCATCGGCAGATGAATTTCGCGAGTTGTTTCGGGTTGCTCGTGAGTGCAAACACCGGTTGACGGACACCGACGCGGTACCAGTGGCTTACAGCAACTGGAGCGGTGTGCTGACCCGTACCGGCTATTACGCGCTGATTGACAACCTGATCGACCAGACCCTCAAATCCTGTCGGCGTGTGCTGCGCGACGCTGGCATCGACAACACCGGTATCACCGAAGTCGTGCTGGTTGGCGGCGCCACCCGGTCGCCGCGCATCCGGCAAAAAGTACAGGAATTCTTTGGGCGGGAACCGCTGTGCAGCATTGATCCTGACAGAGTTGTGGCTTTGGGCGCCGCCTTGCAGGCCGACGTACTGGTCGGCAACAAATACGGCAACGAGATGTTGCTGCTCGATGTAATCCCGCTGTCGCTCGGCATCGAGACCATGGGCGGCCTGATGGAGAAAATCATTCCGCGCAACACCACGATTCCGGTGACAAGAGCCCAGGACTTCACCACGTTCAAAGACGGCCAGACTGCCATGTTGTTGCATGTACTCCAAGGCGAGCGCGAGCTGATCACCGACTGTCGTTCGCTCGCGCGGTTCGAACTGCGCGGTATTCCGCCGATGGTCGCCGGCGCTGCGCGCATTCGGGTCAGCTTTCAGGTGGACGCTGATGGCCTGCTGGAAGTAGCGGCGCAGGAGATCAACAGCAAGGTACACAGCAGCATTGTTGTCAAACCCTCGTTCGGTTTGCAGGAGCAAGACATCGAAACCATGTTGCTGGAATCCCAGCAGCGAGCACAGGAAGACAAGGAGTTGCGGTCCTTGCGTGAGAACCAGGTGGAGGCGTTACGGCATCTGGAAGCGCTGGAAGCGGCACTGCATGCCGATGGTGACGCGCTGCTGACGGCAGATGAACGTGCGCGGTTAGAACAGAGCATGGCGGGCCTGCGTACAGCGATGGCAGGAACCGATGCTGCGCTCATCGACAAACTCATCCACGAACTCAACACCCGCAGTACGGACTTTGCCGCCATGCGCATGGACCGTGGCATCAAGGCGGCGCTGGCCGGCCATACGCTGGAAGAAATCGGACACTAACAAAACATGCCCAAGATCATCATTTTGCCCAACACCGAACGCTGCCCCGCAGGCGCCGTATTCGAAGCCCGGAGCGGTGAAAGCATTCTGGATGCGGCCCTGCGCAATGGCATCGAGATTGAACACGCCTGCGAAAAATCCTGCGCCTGTACCACCTGCCATGTAATCGTGCGGGAGGGTTTCGGCTCGCTGCCTGCGTCCGACGAACTGGAAGATGACTACCTGGACAAGGCCTGGGGCCTGGAGCCGGATTCGCGCTTGAGCTGCCAGGCTATCGTAGGCAGCGAGGACCTCATCGTGGAAATCCCCCGGTATACCATCAACATGATTAGCGAAAAGCGTTAAAAGCCATCTAAAACCCTGATTTATGGACTATTTACCAGCTTGAAAAGCTACAAAAACGCCTCAAATCTGCGTACAATGCGCGACCTGTTTTTGTTACCGTCAATGCTGGAGTCCTGAATGGCAGTAGAACGCACCTTATCGATCATCAAACCCGACGCCGTTGCCAAGAATGTGATTGGCAAAATCATCAGCCGTTTCGAAGACGGCGGACTGAAAGTAGTCGCTGCCAAGATGCTGCAGCTCACCGATGAAACCGCTGGTGGCTTCTATGCCGAGCACAAGGCGCGCCCTTTCTTCAAGGATCTGGTTGGTTTCATGACCTCCGGTCCGGTGGTCGTTCAGGTGTTGGAAGGTGAGAACGCCATCGCACGCAACCGTGAACTGATGGGCGCCACCAATCCTGCCCAGGCGGCACCCGGCACCATCCGCGCTGACTTTGCCAAATCCATTGATGCCAATGCTGTTCATGGTTCCGACTCCACAACATCAGCCGAGCGCGAGATTGCCTATTTCTTCAAAGCCGGGGAACTCTGCCCTCGTCGTTTTTAATTGAAGCACCTTTTCTGAGTGCAGGACCCCTAGGGCCTATATCACTCAGTCACTTAGTTAAAGCTCCGCGGGAGCTTCCAGGTACACGGCTATGCCTAACAGTCTGACCAACCTGCTTGGTTTGAACAGGCAACAGATGGAAGCTTTCCTGCAACAGATGGGGGAGAAGCCTTTCCGCGCCGTGCAACTGCTGAAATGGATTCACCAGCAGGGTGTAACTGATTTTGACGCGATGACCAACATCGCAAAACCGCTGCGAGAAAAACTCAAGGAAGTTGCCGATATCCGCCCGCCGCGCATCCGTGATGTGTTTGATGCACAGGACGGTTGCTACAAGTGGGTCGTCGAAGTCACTAGTGGTAGTGGCGTGGAAATGGTCTACATCCCCGAAGCCGGCCGCGGTACGCTCTGTATCTCTTCTCAAGCCGGCTGCAGTCTTGATTGCAGCTTCTGCGCCACGGGCAAACAAGGTTTCAACAGCGACCTCACCTCCGCTGAAATCATCGGCCAGCTCTGGTTGGCGAATCGCGAACTCGGCGCTTTCGCCACGCCTGTGGCTGGCAAGGGCACGCGCCCGGTTACCAACGTGGTGATGATGGGCATGGGCGAGCCGCTGCTCAACTTCGATAACGTGATGAGCTCACTCTCCCTGATGATGGACGACAACTGCTACGGCCTGTCGAAACGTCGTGTCACAGTCAGTACTTCCGGTGTGGTGCCGGCGCTGCGCCGCATGCGGGAATTCACCGATGCGTCATTGGCAGTATCGCTGCATGCGCCCAATGATGAACTGCGCAACCAGATCGTGCCGATCAACCGCAAGTATCCGCTCAAGGAATTGCTGGCCGCCACCAAGGAATACCTGGATTCCTTGCCCGACAACCGCATGGTCACAATCGAATACATACTGCTCTCCGGTATCAATGACCACCGCCAGCACGCACGTGAGCTCGCCGACCTGTTACGCGGTCTGCCCTGCAAGATCAACCTGATCCCGTTCAATCCATTCGATGGCTCGGAGTTCACCCGTTCCAGCAATGCCGCGATCAGCACGTTTCGCAAAATGCTGCAGGATGCGGGCTATACGGTGACGATCCGTACCACACGTGGCGATGAAATCGGCGCCGCTTGCGGCCAACTGGTTGGCCAGGTTGACGACCGCACCCGGCGCAATGCACGCCATCTGGCCCAGCGGGCCCAAGCGGAACAAGCGCAGCCAGTGAAGGTCCAACATACTGGCTCCCTTGGCTAAAATCAGGGCAACCGCCCGGAAACCCACATACAAATGACTTTTTTACGCGACTTTCCAGCAAAAATACCACCAGTCTCACAGGCACAGAATTTTCGTTCTGCAGCGGCGCTCGTGTTGACACTCGTGCTGCTGCTGTCGGGCTGCGTAACCACAACCAGCGGTGGCTACTCCACCGATCCTTCCCCCGAACAGGCCTTGAGCGACTATATCCGCTTGGCAACCGGTTACCTGGAGCAGAACGACCTGCCGAATACAAAGCGTCATCTGGAGAACGCCGCCGCCATCGATACCAACAACAGTGAAGTGTTCGCCATCTGGGGCTTGGTATATTCCCGCGAAGGGGAGCCGGATCTGGCTGACAATAGTTTCCAGCGCGCCTTGCGCATCAATTCTGCCAATTCCCAGGCCCGTAACAACTATGCTGCGTTCCTGTTTGCCGAAGAACGTTATGAAGATGCCTTCGAGCAGTTACAGCTAGTCGTTGAAGACACCAGTTACAGCGGACGCGCCCAGGCTTTCGAAAATCTGGGACTGGCTGGTTTGCGTTTGCAACGACTGGAAGAGGCTGAATACGCGTTTGGCCGTGCGATACAGCTCAATGCCAATCTGCTGCGCTCCAGTGTGGAGCTGGCCAGTCTGAATTTGCAAAAACAAGATGTGCTGCAAGCGCGCGCCTATTACCGCAATTACCTGACGCTGATCCAGTTCTACAACATCGCGCAGACTGCACGCAGTCTCTGGGTTGGTATTCAGCTGGAGAATGCACTCGGCAATGAAGACAATGTGCGCCAGTACGGCACGCAGCTGGAAGCCAGCTTCAACACGTCGCCCGAGTATCAGCTCTACCGCCAATTACTGGATGCGACCGACAATGACTGAACACACCGACATACCGGCCGGCCCGGTGCAGGCCAAGGTCCCTGCTGCGCCAACGCCGGGAGAAATCCTGCGCAAACTGCGCGAGGGAAAAGGGCTCACGCATGCTGCGGTGGGCCAGACCCTGCACCTGACAGGCCACTACATCAGGGCACTTGAAGCGGATGATTACTCCAAACTGCCCGCGCCTACTTTCGTCAAGGGCTACCTGAAAGCGTATGCCAGACTAATGGGTGCTGACCTTGAAACTGTGCTGGGTGGCTATGATAAGAACATGGCCGTAATGCTCGATGCTGGGAAGCAGACAGAACGTGTGCAACGCTCCCGGCGGCGCCACGATAAGGCTTTGCGCTGGGCGATAGGCGCAGGCTTTGTGGTTGTAGCCTCACTGGTTGCTGGCTGGTGGTTCATGAGCGGGGATACGACTTCTGCAGGTGTTGCGCAGACAAGCACGCCGGCAACATCAGTCACGACCCAAGTCACAACCCAGACAACAACACAGCCAGTAACGAATACGCCTGCCACGGCGTCCACCACAACATCCCCCGCAACTCCGCTCACAACCCCGTTAAATGTTCCCGCGCTGGTCAATGCAGCAATCGGATTGAACGCCGCGACAGACGCTACCGCCCAAAAGCGGGAAACGCAGCCTGACGCAGCAATCGGAGTGGGTTTAGCGGCTGATGGATCTGCAGGTGGAGCTGCAGATGGAGAGAACACCGGCGTTATGATTACGCCTGAAGCCAACGGTGCAAGGACAGTGTCGCTGATCAGCGTGGGCGAAGACGAATTACGTGTGGTCTTCAATGGCAACAGCTGGATTGAAGTGGATGACGGCCGCAAAGTCCGCCTTTACAACGACATGCTGAACGCAGGCGATACCCTGACCATTCGCGGCGATGCCCCTTTCCATGTGTTGCTGGGTGATGCCGCGCAAGTAAACATCTCAGTGAACGCTACTGCCATAGACATCAGTACCCATATCCGCGATGACAGCACCGCACGCCTGATTCTGGGTGAGCTGGCAGGTGAAGTCGCCACTGAAGAGGCTCCGCGCTGATGCGTATGCAGTCGCCCATAGTTCGTCGCAAGTCGCGTCGCATCATGGTTGGCAAGGTGCCTGTGGGCGGCGATGCGCCGATCGCCGTGCAGAGCATGACCAATACCGATACCTGCGATGTCCAGGCGACTCTGGCACAGATCAGGCGGCTCGAAGCCGTGGGTGTCGACATCGTCAGGGTCTCCGTACCGACTATGGATGCGGCGGAAGCTTTCAGGCAGATTCGCGCTGGCACCCAGACACCGCTCATTGCCGACATCCATTTCGATTTCCGCATTGCCCTGAAAGTCCTCAAATACGGTGTCGACTGCCTCCGCATCAACCCGGGCAATATCGGCCGCGATGATCGTGTCAAAGCCGTTGTTGAATCGGCGCGCGACCACAATGTACCGTTGCGCATCGGCGTGAATGCCGGCTCGCTCGGCAAAGACCTGTTGCGCAAGTATGGCGAGCCGAATGCCGATGCCATGGTGGAATCCGCAATGCACCACATCGACATCCTCGACAGCTACGACTTCCAGGATTTCAAAGTCAGCCTCAAGGCCTCCGAAGTGTTCATGACAGTTGCCGCCTACCGCAAGCTCGCCACGCTCATTGAGCAGCCGCTGCACCTCGGCATCACTGAAGCCGGCGGCCTGCGTTCCGGCACCGTGAAGTCCTCAGTGGGCCTGGGCTTGTTGTTGATGGACGGCATCGGCGACACCATTCGCATTTCGCTCGCGGCTGATCCGGTAGAGGAAGTGAAGGTCGGCTTTGACATTCTGAAAAGCCTCGGCCTGCGCGCGAAGGGTGTCAACCTGATCGCGTGCCCCAGCTGTGCGCGCCAGAATTTCGATGTGATTGCCACGGTCAATGCGCTTGAAGCGCGTCTGGAAGATATCACTACGCCCATCGACGTGTCGGTGGTGGGCTGCATCGTCAATGGTCCCGGTGAGGCAATGGTGTCGGACATCGGCCTTACCGGTGCTACGCCGGTCAACATGTCCTATATCAACGGTGTCACGCACCACAAGATCGCGAACGAGAATCTGGTGGACGAGTTGGAAGCGATGGTCCGGCGCAAAGTGGCTGAGAAAATTGCTGCCGAAGAAAAGCAGGCCGCCGGCCTCACGTAATACGGAATAGATCCTTTGGAAAAAATTCAGGCCATCCGGGGCATGAACGATGTGTTACCGGACGCAAGCCCCCGTTGGCAGTATCTGGAAAGCCGCGCCCGCGCGCTGCTCGCCTCGTGGGCCTATCGCGAAATCCGCACACCTGTGCTGGAAGCGACCCAACTCTTCAAGCGTTCCATCGGCGAGGTCACTGACATAGTCGAGAAGGAAATGTATACCTTTGTCGATCGCAACGGTGACAGCCTTAGTCTACGGCCTGAAGGCACCGCCAGTTGTGTGCGTGCCGCGGAACAGCATGGATTGCTCCACAACCAGACCCAGCGGCTTTGGTACATGGGGCCGATGTACCGCCACGAACGTCCACAGAAGGGACGTTACCGCCAGTTTCACCAGATCGGGGTGGAAACCTTCGGCATGGCGGGCTCCGATATTGAAGCCGAGCAGATCCTGCTCTGTGCGGAATTCTGGAAGCAGCTGGGGATAGCACAACACGTACAACTGGAACTCAACAATCTGGGCTCTTCGGAGGAGCGCGCCCGTTTCGGTGCTGTGCTACGCGAGTATCTGCTGCCATTGCGCCCACAGCTCGACGAAGACAGCCAACGCCGGCTCGACAGCAATGTGCTGCGCATCCTCGATTCCAAAGTACCTGCCACCAGGGAACTGCTGCAAGGAGCCCCGATACTGAATGATGTGCTCAGTGCTGAGTCAAAAGAGCGCTTTAGTGGTTTGCTGCAGCAATTGGCTCAAGCCGGCATCGCGTACACGCTCAACCCCGCACTGGTGCGTGGACTCGATTATTACAACGGCCTCGTGTTCGAATGGACGACCGACAAGCTTGGGTCGCAGTCCACCGTGTGCGCCGGGGGCCGTTATGACGGCCTGGTGAAACAACTGGGCGGCACTGCTACGCCGGCGGTTGGGTTTGCACTCGGCATCGAACGGTTGCTCTTGTTGGTCGAAGAAGCCGGTGCCTTGCCCGCCGGTCTCAAGCGTACAGCAGATGTTTATCTGGCTGTAATGGGCGATGAAGCGCTGCAGACCCAGGCACTGCTGCTGGGCAGGGAATTGCGGCAAGCGCTGCCTGATCTGGGCGTTTTGACCCACTGCGGCGGCGGCAAATATAATGCCCAGCTCAAAAAGGCCTATGCGCTGGGTGCCCTTTGCGCGGTTATTCTGGAAGGCGAGGGCGTGCAACACATAGTCAAGGTTAGAATCCTCGCCGACAATGGCACGACTGTGGAACTGGCACCCGACCAGGTGGTCGGATGGGTACGGGACTATTTTAATCAACAGAAGCAATTGAAAGTGGAGTGAAGGTTTTGGCTACTTACGGCAGTGATGAAGAACAAGTAGAGGCGCTCAAGCGCTGGTGGGACGACAATGGCACCTCGTTACTCGTTGGGGTTGGCCTCGTCTTGGCGGTGTTTTTCGGGGTGCGGCAGTGGCAGTCTTCGCAGGCCGCTACCAACGGTACAGCTTCCGATCTCTACCAGCAGATATCCGAGCTGGCATTGGCCAATGTGACCCAGACCATACCCGAAGATGATTTGCTCGCGGTGCAACCAGCGTTCAGCACGCTCAAGACAGAGCACCCTGACAGTATCTATACCCGCTACGCAGCCCTGGCAATGGCCCGGTTTCAGGTTGAGCATGACCAACTGGATCTTGCTGCCGCTGATCTGCAATGGATTCTCGACAATCCGAAATTGGGTGTGATGACAGAAGCAGACGAGGAATTGTTCCTCACCGCCAAGCTGCGCCTTGCGCGGGTCAAGCTGGCGCAGGGCATGGCCCAGGAAGCGCTTGACATGATCAAGGCGACTGAACCCGGCGCTTTCGCCGGTAACTATGCTGAAGTGGAAGGCGATGCGCTGGTGATCCTTGGCCAGCCGGAAGCCGCGCGCACGGCTTATCAACGTGCGCTTGAAGAGAATCTCACCGGCAATCCGGTACTGCTGCAGCTCAAATTGCAGGATCTTGGTGTTAGTTCCGTCGTGGAAGCCCTGTAATGTCCTTGCGATCTGTGTTGCGATGCATATTTATTCTGGGCACATTGCTGCTTGGTTCCTGCAGTGTGCTCGATTATTTCAAGTTCAATAAGGACGATGAGGATCTCAAACCGAAGGAGCTGTCCGAGATAAGTGAAGAAGTGTCGTTGCGCAGTATCTGGAGCGTCAATGTCGGCTCGGGGCAGGGCACCAAGTTCAACCGGCTCAAACCGGCGCTGACCCGGGACCGTATCTTCGCTGCTTCCAACGATGGCCTCGTGCTTGCTGTTGATCTTGAAAGCGGGCGCACTCTCTGGCGCCAAGAGCTGGACGACGTGATCACCGGTGGCGTAGGTCAAGGTAATGATCTCGTGCTGGTCGGCACCGAAAATTCCAGAGTCATCGCCCTCGCGGCGGATACTGGCGAAATTCTGTGGGACACCACGGTGACCAGCGAGGTGCTGTCTGCGCCTGCTACCGATGGCCGCGTGGTTGTAGTGCAGTCGGTTGATGGCACTCTCACTGGCTTGAATGCACAGACCGGTGCTCAGCTCTGGTTGTATGAAAGTACTGTGCCTGATCTCAGCCTGCGTGGCACCAGCTCACCACTGATTGTCGATAACTTTGTCGTTGCAGCTTTTGCCAATGGTTCAGTGGCTTCGTTGGCTCTCGACAACGGCACCCTGCGTTGGGATCAACGCGTTGCCATTCCCACAGGTCGTTCCGAAATCGACCGTCTGGTCGATATCGACGGTGATATTGTGTTGAATGACGACAACGTATTGCTGGTGCCTGCCTATCAGGGCTATCTCGCGGCCATTGACGCCGCGACCGGGCAAACCCGCTGGCGCGTGGAAGAATCGAGTTCGGTCGGTGCCGGGTTCGGTTTCGGCAATATTTATGCGGTGACAGACGAAGATACCGTGCGCGCCTATCGGACGACCCAGGAAACCCCGATGTGGGAAAACCCAGATCTCTTCCTGCGCCGCTTGAGTCCGCCACTGGGTTTCAGCAACTATGTAGCGGTGGGCGACTTCGAAGGTTACGTGCACCTGTTGTCCCAGGTTGATGGCCGCTTCGTGGGTCGCACCAAGGTTGATGGTGACGGTATTCGTGCCCGCATGCTGAGTCAGGGCGGCATCCTGTATGTGTTCGGCAACAGTGGCAAGCTGGTCGCGTTGCGCGTTCAATAAACACGTTTCATATGCCGCCGTATTGGCGGCTCCCAAGGCAATCCATGATCCCCGTTGTAGCACTTGTCGGACGTCCCAATGTCGGCAAATCAACCCTGTTCAACCGGCTGACCAATAGCCGGGATGCGCTCGTGGCCGATTTTGCCGGCCTCACGCGCGACCGTCTGTACGGCGAAGGTCGCTATGAAGAGCGCCGCTTCATCGTTATCGATACCGGTGGTATCAATGGCGGTGAAGAAGGGCTGGACTCGGTGATGGTCGGGCAGTCGCTGCAGGCCATCGAAGAAGCCGATCTTGTCATGCTGCTGGTGGATGCGCGGCAAGGGCTGACGTCCGGCGACGATTTCATCATCGAACACCTGCGCAAAACGCAGAAGCCGGTCTCCTTGGTCGTCAACAAAGTAGACGGCCTCGATCAGGATCAGGTGTTGGGCGATTTCTACGGCCTTGGCATCCCTGATATGCATGCGGTTGCTGCAACCCAGGGGCGCGGCGTCCAGAAGTTGCTCGAGAGCATGTTTGCCAGATTTCCTGTCAGTGAAGAACTGCAGGTCGTGGATGAAAAGCCCGGTAGCATTCGCATCGCAGTGGCTGGCAGGCCCAATGTTGGCAAGTCCACGCTGGTCAACCGCATGCTTGGCGAAGATCGGGTCGTGGTTTACGACCAGCCCGGCACCACGCGCGACAGCATTTACGTGCCTTTTGAGCGTCACGGCAAGCATTACACGTTGATCGACACGGCCGGTATCCGCAAGCGCGGCAAGACCACGGAACTTGTCGAGAAGTTCTCGGTTGTCAAATCGTTGCAGGCGATTCAGGACGCGCATGTTGTCATCCTGTTGCTGGATGCGCGCGAAGGCATCGTCGAGCAGGATTTGCATTTACTTGGCTACGTACTCGAAACCGGACGTTCGCTCGTCATCGCCCTGAACAAATGGGACGGTATGGATGAGTACGCAAAGGATTTGATCAAGGAGGCGATCCGCCGCCGTTTCGTATTCGTCGATTTTGCCCGGATCCATTTTATTTCTGCGCTGCATGGCACGGGCGTGGGCAACCTGTTTGAATCTGTTGGCAAGGCTTATGAATCTGCGTTCAGGGTCATTACCACCTCGAAACTGAACCAGACTCTGGAACGCATCATCTCAGGGCATCAGCCGCCGCTAATCAACGGCCGCCGCATCAAGCTGCGCTATGCCCATGTGGGTGGCCATAACCCGCCACGCTTCATCATTCACGGCAAACAGACTGACGAACTGCCGGACAGTTACGTGCGTTACCTGGAAAAGAATTTCCGCAAGTTGCTCAAGATGGAAGGCACGCCGATCCGTATTGAACTACGCCAAGACGAGAATCCATTCACGAAGGGCGAGGAGGATTTGAATTATCAGCAGGTAGCACGCAAACGTCGCATTCTGAAGAACCGCGAATATTTGCGTGGGCGTAGGGCTGACAAAGGGAAGTAGTTCTGGACGCCCACTCGTGCGTTTCTGTATGCTTTAGTACAGCGAAAAGGCCGCCTTGGGGTGTCGTTTTGCACCTCAGGCCAGGCCCTCCAACTGAAGCAACCTGACCCGTTCAACCCAAGTGGGTGTCCTGCACAGAACAGCGAAATCAGCCCGTGTACTGTTCAAGCAGCAGAGCCTGCGCACAGCGGGCTTTGCTGCTGCCCGGGACTTGCTGTTTGTAGAAACCGTCGCTCTGCAGCAGCCAGCTTTGGGTGTTGTCCCACAGGTAGTTCATCAAGCCATCCTTCAGCAGTTTCTCCTTCATGCGCTTTTCTTCAATTGGAAAGCAGGTTTCCACGCGTCGGAAGAAATTGCGATCCATCCAGTCGGCACTGGAGCAGTACAACTGGTAGTCGCCGTTGTTGTGGAAATAACAGACGCGTGAATGCTCCAGAAAGCGGCCGATGATTGAGCGCACATGAATGTTTTCGGACACACCCTTGATGCCGGGGCGCAGGCAACAGATGCCGCGTACGATCAGATCCACACGTACACCGGCCTGGGATGCGCGATACAGAGCCTCGATGATAGTGGGTTCGACCAAGGCATTCATCTTGGCGATGATGCGGGCCGGCTTGCCTTTGCGCGCGTTGTCGGTTTCGCGGCCGATCATGTCGATCATGGCCTTGTGCAGTGTGAATGGTGCTTGCAGCATCTTCTTCAGCTTGCCCGGTTTGCCCATCGCGGTTAGCTGCTGAAATACTTTCTGCACATCGTCGGTGAGCGCCGTATCGCTGGTCAGCAAACCACAGTCGGTGTATTGGCGCGCGGTGCCGGCGTGATAGTTGCCGGTTCCCAGATGAACGTAGCGCTTCAACTGCCGACCTTCGCGGCGTACGACCAGCACCATTTTGGCATGCGTCTTGTGACCAACCACGCCATAGGACACATGCGCGCCGGCCTCCTGTAACACGTTGGCGAGTTCGATGTTTTCCTCTTCATCGAAACGCGCCCGCAGTTCGATGACCACGGTAACTTCCTTGCCTGCGTGGGCTGCGGCCACGAGAGCATCAACGACACTGGAATCATCGCCCGTTCTGTAGAGGGTTTGTTTTATGACCAGCACGTCCGGGTCTGCTGCCGACTGACGCAGAAAGTCCACCACCGTATCGAACGACTGGAAAGGGTGATAGAGCAGGATATCGCCTTTCCGGATGGCTTCGAAAATATCCTGTGTCCGGTCGATGCGCTTGGGCAGGGCAGGCGTCAAAGGCGGATAGTGCAAGTCGGGGCGCCTGATCATGGACAGGATGGTGCTCATCCGATTCAGGTTCACCGGGCCTTTAACCTGATACACGTCACTGGTTTGCAGGGCGAACTTCTGCAACAGGAATTCAATCATCTCTTGCGGACATTCCTCCTGTACCTCCAACCTTACCGCTTGGGCAAAACGGCGTGTGGTCAGTTTGCCTTCAATGGCGAGCAGCAGGTCACCTGCTTCTTCCTCCTGCACCATCAGGTCGGCGTTGCGGGTGACCCGAAACTGGTGGCAGCCGGTGACTTTCATGCCAGGAAACAGGTCGCCAGCATGTTTGTAGATGATGGAGGACAGGTAGACGAAATCGTGATCGTGGGTTGCGACGGACTGTGGCAACTGGATCAGGCGCGGTAGCGCTCTTGGCGCCTGTACGATCGCGATACCGGAATTGCGGCCAAAAGCATCCTTACCTTCCAGCGAGATGATGAAATTCAGACTCTTGTTCAGTACCTGCGGAAACGGATGCGCGGGGTCGAGTCCCACCGGGCTGAGCACGGGCAGCAGTTCCCTGTTGAAATACCCCTTGATCCAGTCGTTCTGCTTGCTGGTCCATTGATCGTGCTTCAGGAAATGGATGCCTTCGCGCGCGAGGTCCGGCAGCATGAGGTCGTTCAGCACGCGGTATTGATCTTTTACCAGCTTGTGCGCAACCTCGCTGATCCGTTTCAGCTGTTGGGATGGCGACAGGTTGTCAGGGCCGCGCAAGTTGGAACCATAGGCTACTTGCTGCTTAAGGCCGGACACGCGGATCTCAAAAAATTCGTCGAGATTGGAGTTGGCAATGCAGAGAAAATTCAGCCGCTCCAGTAACGGCGTCTTTACATCTCGCGCCTGTGCAAGCACGCGCCGGTTGAATTCCAGCAGACTCAGTTCCCGGTTTAGGTAGTAATCGGGATTCTTGAGATTGAAAGTTTGCTCGTCGGCCATGGTGGTTTTATTTGCGGGCTTCAATGATCAGCAAGTAACCATCATTCTTGCGTGGTGTGGTAATGGCAACCGCCTTCAGTTTTGCACCGTGTAATTTGCGGCAGCGGCGCGCCAGTTTCATGAAAGGTGGTCTGCCGGGATCGCCGATGATGATGCGTTGCACACCGGCATCCAATGCATTCTTGATGAGCTGATGCAAAGGTTCCACCAGTTCGTCCCAAAAGCAGATGTCACCACCGGCTATCACTTCCTGTTTGGCGAGCAGTGCCGGTTTGAGATCTTCATACCGGCATACTTTTGCTTTGATCTTGACGCCGTTTTTGTCCGCATGCAGATCCAGGAAAGGAAACACGTGTGGGTCTGCGTCGACCGCAATCACCTTGCTGTGGAATGTTTTGGCACAGTAGATACCGAGCGGACCCCAGCCGCAGCCAATCTCCATCACATTGGCCTTGTCAGTGGGCGGATGCTTGTCCAGATAGTCCATGATGAAATAACTGGAGAACCAGACCTTGTCGCCGTGAATTTCCGGCTGGTCGGATTTCGCCAGAAGCTTCTGCAGTTTGGGGTGGTTTTTGGAAAAGAGCTGAAGGCCGCGAACGATATGGATGTTGGTTTGTTTGGTCACAATGCCTACTACTTGGATGATTGGGATATTAGGTAGTTACTGTCTGGAAAGTGTTAAGGGAAGATCAAGAGCCCGGATTATTCAGGGGATGATGCTTCCACCTTGCTGCGGATAACACCCTTGGCAAGGCGCGTGGTAATTGTAGCACCGGGTTTGGTTTGCTCATAACTGGTCAGCACCTGTTCGCCTTCGGTCACAATGGCATAACCACGTGCCAGTGTGGCCAGCGGACTGACCGTATGCAGGGCATGGCCTTGTTCCCGCAATTCCAGGGTTTTGCGTTGCAGAACAGTGCGCATGGCGCGTCTGGCGCGCAGTTCGAGCCCATCCAGTCGCTGCGACTGTTCCTGCAGACGCCGGCCGGGATGGCGCAGTTGCCGCCCCAGCCGCCCCAGAAGTAATTGAAGCTGTTTCAGACGCAATGACATGTTGCCTTGCAGTTTGCGGGCAAGGCTTTGCAGCACGAGCTGGTAATCATCCTGATGCGGGCATAGCAACTCGGCGGCAGCTGAGGGGGTAGCGGCACGCACATCGGCTACAAAGTCGGCAATCGTGAAATCTGTTTCATGGCCGACTGCCGATACAACGGGAAGAGTCGAGGCATGGATTGCCCGGGCCAGGCCTTCGTCATTGAAACTCCACAAATCTTCAAGCGAACCGCCGCCACGCGCAAGCAGGATTACGTCCACATCTTCCAGGCAGCCCAGGCGGGCATTGATCGTGTGCAGCGCCCTGACCATATCGGCGGCAGACTGCTCGCCCTGCACCATAACGGGAATAATGGTTAGCTGTGTGGCCGGAAAGCGCCTGCGAAATACACTGATAATGTCGCGTACGGCGGCACCGGTGGGCGAGGTGATCACGGCAACATGGCGGGGCAGGGTCGGCAGTGGCTGTTTATGTGCCACGTCAAACAAACCTTCCTGCAGCAGCCGCGCTTTCAACAGTTCAAAGGCGCGCTGCAGGGCGCCGGCGCCGGCCTGTTCCATGTGTTCAACGATCAACTGGTAGTCACCACGGCCCTCATAAATGCTCAACCGCGCCTTGACGATGACCTGCATGCCGTCTTTGGGTTTGAAACGCAGCAGCATGTTGCGGTTGCGGAACATCGCGCAGCGGATTTGGGCTTGTTCATCCTTGAGGGTCAGGTACCAGTGGCCGGAGGAGGGTATTGAGAGATTGGAGATTTCACCTTCCACCAGCACGGCCGGGAAGGAGTCTTCGAGCAGCATGCGCGCCAGCCGGTTCAACTGGCTGACGGTCAGGATGTTCCGGTTATCTCGACTGGTAGACGGGGGAGAGGGAGACATGGGCCCCATGATAGGGGGGGCAATTCTGGCAGGCAAGGAAACAGGTGTCAGTCTTACACCTATTTCCCGACACCTATTTCCCCGGCTTGAAGCGGTGGGCTATAATGTAGCGATTTCCCGAAACAGGGTCATGCAGGTTTCAGGTAATCATTATGCTGCGAGTAGTTGAAGAAGCCCTCACGTTTGACGATGTTCTGTTGGTCCCCGCTCACTCCCTCGTGCTGCCAAACAAGGTCGACCTCAAAACGCGTCTGACCCGCACTATCAACCTCAATATCCCTCTGATCTCGTCCGCGATGGATACGGTCACCGAATCCCGTCTGGCCATTGCCATGGCGCAGGAAGGTGGCATGGGCGTCATCCACAAAAGCATGAGCATTGAGGATCAGGCACGCGAAGTGCGCACGGTCAAGAAATACGAAAGCGGAGTTGTTGCCGATCCAATCTGTATCACCCCCGACACCACCGTGCGCAAACTGCTGGAACTGACTCGCGAACACCGCATCTCCGGGCTGCCGGTTGTCAGTTCCACCAATGGCAAGCGCGAATTGATCGGCATTGTTACCTCGCGCGATGTGCGTTTTGAAAACGACCTCAATGCCACCATCGACAAGATCATGACGCCGAAGGAGCGCCTCGTTACCGTCAAGGAAGGGGCGAGCCTCGACGAGGTCAAGGTGCTGATGCACAAGCACCGCATCGAAAAAGTGCTGGTGGTCAATGCTGGTTTTGAACTGAAAGGCCTCGTGACCTTGAAAGACATCCGCAAGGCAGAGGACCACCCGAATGCCTGCAAGGATTCACTGGGCCAGTTGCGCGTTGGCGCGGCTGTAGGCACCGGGCCTGATACGCTCGACCGCGTGCAGGCACTGGTCAGTGCTGGGGTTGATGTAGTTGTGGTCGATACTTCGCACGGCCATTCGCAGGAAGTGATCAACCGTATTGCGCAGATCAAAAAAGCTTTCCCGAAACTGTCGCTGATTGGCGGCAATGTGGCTACCGCTGCCGGTGCGCTCGCGCTTGTTGAGGCCGGTGTTGATGCGGTCAAAGTAGGCATTGGCCCCGGTTCGATCTGTACCACGCGCATTGTGACTGGCGTTGGTGTGCCGCAGATCACGGCGGTTTCGAATGTGGCGGAAGCCCTAAAAAATACCGATGTCACCCTTATTTCCGACGGTGGTATCCGGTTCTCCGGCGACATCGCCAAGGCCATTGCGGCTGGTGCCAATGCCGTGATGATCGGCAGCCTGCTGGCCGGCACCGAGGAAGCGCCTGGTGAAGTCGAGTTGTATCAGGGTCGTAGCTACAAGGCCTATCGCGGCATGGGTTCGCTCGGCGCAATGGCAAAATCGCACGGCTCAAGCGACCGTTATTTTCAGACACTCGACAGTGGTGCGGCCAAGCTGGTGCCCGAAGGTATTGAAGGCCGCGTGCCCTACAAAGGCCCGATGGCGGCCATCATCTTCCAGCTTACCGGCGGCGTGCGCTCCAGCATGGGCCTGACCGGTTGCGGCACCATCGAGGAAATGCGCGTGAAACCGCAGTTCGTCAGGATCACCAGCGCCGGTATCAGCGAAAGCCACGTGCACGACGTCACTATCACCAAGGAAGCTCCGAACTACCGCATTGGTTAGCATAGGAGCTGGATTACGCATGGCAGTAAACATTCACGAGCAGAAGATCCTCATTCTGGATTTCGGCTCCCAGTACACCCAGTTGATCGCCCGGCGCGTACGCGAAGCGGGGGTCTACTGCGAGATTCACCATTACTCACTGCCCGCAGCCGAGTTCAAGGCCTTCGCCCCGCGTGGCGTGATTCTGGGCGGCAGTCCGGAATCGGCCAACCTCGACAATTCTCCGCGGGTTCCCGACTACATTCTGAATAGTGGTTTACCAATTCTCGGCATTTGCTACGGCATGCAGACCATGGCCGAGCAGCTCGGCGGCAAGGTCGAAGGTTCCTCGCATTCGGAGTTCGGCCACGCTCGCATTGTAATCACCAGCAACGATGCGCTGTTGTACGATCTCGACAGTGGCACTGTGGAAGACGGTAAAGTCAGCCATAACGTCTGGATGAGTCAC
>CAMDML010000010.1 GCA_945902215.1 Klebsiella pneumoniae
CGCGGCGCCCATCACTGGGATGATCTCACCGTGTATGCGGAAGTAATCAATGCCCTCGACAGTGAAGACCGGGAAATTGTGTACAACTATCCTGCCTGGGTGGCTGGCCTCGATCCTGCTGGCCTCACCTCGGATGACATCGACTGTACGACGACAAATTGCCGGATGAGCCGCATTACCACACCGCGAACGTTCCGCATTGGGGTGAGTTACAAGTTTCGTTGAATAAGCGCCCCGGCGGCATTGACGCTGTGGCCGGGTTTCATCATGCAAAAAAAAGGGCCTGTCCTTCCGGTCAGACCCTTTTGTGCAGATACGCGCAGTTATTGCGGAGTATTTTGCGCTTCAAGTAGTGCCGCACGGCGCGACAACAACCAGTTCTTGATCGCGTCGACATCTTCGGCGGCAACATACTCACTCAGGTTCGGCATGCCCAAACCTGTGTACGCACCTTCGCGCACGATGCTCTGGATATTGTCGTAGGTTGCGGGCGCGGCGTAACGCAGGTCGGAGATGGAACCACCGGTAGCGCCGCCGGCACCATGACACAGCATGCACTGGCCGACGTACAGGTTTTCACCGCGCGCCAGCAAGTCTGCGTCGTTGTCGAAAGGAATCGCAGTCAGCTCGGGCAACGGTTGGCCTGCCACCGGCACAATGTTGGTGTCGCCGCCGATCTTGAAGGTCCACAGCCTGCCTTCACCTTTATACGTACCGGACTCGTACGGGCCGATCAGGCCGGCAGAACCGCCCCAACCCACCAGCACGGACAGATACTGCGTGCCATCGAGTTCAAAGGTTACCGGCGGTGCGATGATGCCAACGCCGAGATCCACTTCCCACAACAGATCCCCTGCGTCTGCCGTGAAGGCGCGCATGAAACCATCGGCGCCGCCCTGAAACACCAGATTGCCTGCGGTAGTCAGCGTGCCGCCGCTGACCTGGAAGGGATAATCAACAACCCAGCGCGGTGCGCGCGTAAGCGGATCCCACGCTACCAAAGCACCGGGCGAGCGCGTTTCCGGACCGGTGCCGCCGCTGTATTCGCTCTCAGGCCTGACCGGCACACCGACCATCGTGCCGTTCACCACGCCCAGATTCCACGCGCCGGGCTTGTGCACGAAACCTTCTTCCATTGCGTACGGAAAGCTGGTGCCTTGCAGTGTTGGCAGATACACGAGACCCGTCGTCGGGTTGTACGACATCGGATGCCAGTTGTGTGCGCCGCTGGGGCCGGGCATCACGAAGCTGATCGCGTTGGTGTAGCGGGCTTGCGGCGTTTCAATGGGGCGGCCGCTTTCAAGATCGACACCCGAGGCCCACGTCAGTTCGGCGTAGGGATCCGCCGAGATCAGATCACCGGTGATGCGATCGAGCACGTAGAAGAAACCGTTTTTCGGCGCTTGTAGAATCAGTTTGCGCAGCACACCGTTGATCGGCAGGTCGACCAGCATCAAAGGTTGTACGGCGGTGTAGTCCCAGTTGTCGGCGGGTGTGGTCTGGTAATGCCAGGCAATAGTGCCGTCGTCAACTTTCAAGGCGACGATGGACGAGAGATACAGGTTGTCACCTTCGCCATTGCTGCGCAGTTCATGGCTCCATGGCGAACCGTTGCCGGTGCCCACATATACGAGACGCGCTTCGGGATCGTACACAATCGAATCCCACGGCGTGCCGCCTCCGCCTACTTCCCACCAGTTGCCGGCCCAGGTGGCCGCCGCACGTTCAACATCAGCATTTTCAAAACCATCTGCAGGATTGCCGGGCACCACCCAGAAGCGCCAGGCTTCAACACCGGTGTTGGCGTCATACGCAGAAAGATAACCGCGTGCGCCGAGTTCAGCACCGCCGTTGCCAATCAACACTTTGCCGTCTGCTATGCGCGGGGCGCCGGTGATTGTGTAGGGACGTTCCTGGTCAACGGTGAGCACTTCCCACAGCGGCGCGCCGGTGTTGGCATCGAGTGCGACGAGTCTGCCGTCGATGGTGCCGACGTAAATCTTGTTTTCATACAGGGCAACGCCGCGGTTGACGACGTCGCAACAGGCTTTCCAGCCCATGCTCTTGTCCACTTGCGGATCGTAGCGCCACAACTCCGCACCCGTGCGTGCATCGACTGCAACAACGCCGCTCCAGGGTAAAGAAAAATACATGACACCGTCATGCACGAGCGGCGAAGCTTCATGGCCGCGCACTTCGCCGGTGTCATACGTCCAAGCAACGCCGAGTTGGGTAACGTTGTTGCTGTCTATTTGGGTCAGCGGGCTGAATCGTGTTTCGCCCTGATCGCGGCCGTAGGTCAGCCATTCGGTGGCATCGTTCGCGGCATTGGCGAGTGTGGCATTGTCCGGGCCAGAAACCGTGGTTTGCGCCGGTGGCGTGGCGGCGCTCTCGGCAGCGGGTGCAGCGTCATCGCTACCGGAACAAGCGGTCAAGGCAAAGGTGTATGTGAGGGCAAGCAGTAACGCGGTCTTTCTTGTGGTCGTCATGGACAGTTTCCCCTGATCCTGTGTGTAACTGGCGGGGGCAATACTACCCGAAAGGGGATGGGGGGTGGAGGGCTTTATCTCCGGCCTTGGCGCTGAGTTTGTCAGTGACAGTCATGTCGATATTCCCTGAGACTCACGTCAACAGCAGCGGCGCACGCCATCCCATTTGCGCTGTTGTTCGTTGCGGAACCACGTGGCGCGGTCAAGTGGCGGGGTGCCGTCATGGTGCGCGTGATGGTGTGCAAGATAACGGTCGTAGGCATCATCGCCTGTCAGATGGCGCAGAGTTGCCCAGCCTTTTCTCAATAATTCCTTCATGTTCAACCCTCCACCAGCTGGCGGGGCGTGTGCGGCACTTCCGATGATGGCAGGCAGCGTTTGCCGGTCAGCGCTGCATGACAAACGCGCGCAGTTTCGATGACAAGCACCCAGGTCGTCAGCAGGAAGAAAAAGGTGAGCGCGGCATCGAGGCGGTCATTGAAGATCAGTTGCGGCGCCTGCACGGCGGCCGCTCCCTGTAAGGTGCCCGCAGCGAGTTTGTCTGCCAGATCGCTTGCATGCGACAGAAAGCCCACACGCAAATCAGGATCGAACAACTTCGCCCATGCGGCAGACGTGGTCACGATCACCAGCCAGGTTAGCGGTAGCGCAGTAACCCATGCGTATTGCGCACGGCCCGATTTGACAATGATTGTAGTGGCCACACACAGCGCGATTGCCGCGAGCATCTGATTGGCAATGCCGAACAAGGGCCACAGACTGTTGATACCACCGAGCGGATCGATGATGCCGTTGTACAGGAAGTAACCCCAACTGCCGACCACCAGTGCGCTACAGATCAGCACGCTCGGATACCACGAGGTGCGGCCCAATGCCGGGAAAATGTTGCCGAGCATGTCCTGCAGCATGAAGCGCGCCACACGGGTGCCGGCATCGACTGTGGTCAGAATGAACAGCGCTTCGAACATGATCGCGAAGTGGTACCACACATCCAATAGCGTGTTGCCGAAAGCGCTGGAGAAAATGCTGGCCATACCGACTGCCAGTGACGGAGCACCGCCGGTGCGCGCAAACAGCGTGGCTTCGCCCATCTGGTTCGCCAGGTTTTGCATCTGCTCCACGGTGACCGGAAAGCCCCAAGACGAAATCGTTGCTACTGCCGTTGCCGCGTCAGCGCCGACAATGCCTGCAGGACTGTTGATCGCGAAATAAATGCCCGGTTCGAGAATGGTCGCGGCAATCATCGCCATGATGGCAACAAAGGATTCCATCGCCATGGCACCGTAACCGATGAAGCGCGCGTCGCCTTCGTTGGCGATCAGCTTTGGTGTCGTGCCCGAAGCGATCAGCGCATGGAAGCCGGAGATTGCACCACAAGCAATCGTGATGAACACAAAGGGAAACAGTTTGCCGCCGAATACCGGGCCGCTGCCGTCGATGAATTGCGTCACCGCGGGCATCTGGATTTCGGGACGCAGCACCAGAATCGCAATGGCGAGGCCGATGATCGTGCCGATCTTCATGAAAGTGGAAAGATAGTCGCGCGGTGCGAGCAACAACCACACCGGCAGCACAGCCGCTGCGAAACCGTAGGCGATGATCATCAGCGACAGTGCCGGGCCATCAAAGTTGAACCACTCGCGAATCACACTGTCGTTGACCCAGCCGCCGCCGAAGACGGCAAGTGTCAACAGCGCAACCCCAATCGCACTGCCTTCCAGCACGCGGCCGGGCCGCAGGTTGCGCATATAAATGCCAATCAACATCGCGATGGGAATTGTTGCGGCAACGGTGGATGTGGCCCACGGGCTGAAGCGCATGGCGTTGACCACGACGAGGCCGAGCACTGCAATCAAGATGATCATGATCGCGAACACGCCGACCATGGCCACTGCACCCCCAAGTGGCCCGAGTTCATCGCGCGCGATCTGGCCCAGCGAGCGGCCGTCGCGGCGGATTGAACAAAACAAAATCACAAAATCCTGCACACAGCCGCCGAGCACTGCGCCAATCAGAATCCACAATGTCCCCGGCAGAAAACCGAACTGCGCAGCAAGCGTTGGCCCCACGAGCGGCCCCGGGCCCGCAATCGCAGCAAAGTGGTGACCAAACACGATCCAGCGATTGGTGGGCACGAAGTCGCGGCCATCAGCCTTGGTCTCGGCCGGGGTTGCGCGGCTTGCGTCCAGCATGAGCACGCGCGCGGCAATAAAGGCACTGTAGAAGCGGTAGCCGAGTGCATACACGCAAACCGCAGCGACGATCAGCCAGATACTGTTGACCGACTCGCCACGGTTTAGCGCAATGCCGCCCAGCGCGCTGGCGCCGAGAATGGCTACTGCGAGCCAACCCATTTGTTTGGCGGGAGACAGTTTTTGGCTGGGAGACATTATAAAAGCCACCTGTTTTGGATTATGGTTTATCACGGTGAGGTCGCGCTGTTGTCAAATGCACATGACTGACAAGCGCTGGCATTCTCTGCCGGGCTTGGGGCGGTAGGCAAGCGGAAATTGGGGCGGGTTACCGACTCAGGAACGCGTCAAATCCGGACAGTCGTCGAAGGCCTTGAGAATGCGGCGGTGGCGGTCTTCCACTTGGGCGCGGTCGGTATCGTGGGTGATGACGAACAACTGATTACGCTCGATGGCACGCGCCACCCAGCGGCCGAACTGGAAGGGGTCAGTACCCTGGCTCGACATTTTCGCCAGTTCGAAATCTTCGCGCACCCTAAACGCACCGCCGTATTTCGCAGGGCGGTTCTCGCCGGAGTGCGACAGCGCGGTATTGACCACGCCGGGGCACACTACCGACACACCAATGCCGTAGTTTTCCAGATCGAGGGCAAGCGCCTCGGCATAACCGACCAGAGCGAACTTGGTGGTGTTGTACATGCCTTGGCCACGGTTGGGGCGGTGTACGCGCAGGCCGCTGATTGAGCTGGTCAGTACGATGTGGCCATCTTTGTCGTTTTTGAGCAGGTACGGCAGAAAGGCTTGAACGGTGTTGATGCTGCCTCTGAGATTCACATCGACCACCCAGTCCCAGTCCTGGTCACTGCCGTCCTGCAAGGGGCCAATGTGGCCGCTGACACCGGCATTGGCACACACCAAGTGAATGGCGCCGAAAGTGGCCATGACTTTTGCCGCTGCCGCTTTGACGGCGGCGCGATCAGTAACATCGAGTTGCAGGGCAAGCACGGTTACACCCGCTGCGGCGAGTTCCGCCCGGGCAGCTTCCAGCGGGATCGGGGCGATATCGGCAATGACGATTTTCATGCCGCGCGCCCCAAAGGCCTTTGCCATACCAAGGCCAATGCCGGCGGCACCGCCGGTAATGAACGCGATTTTGTTGCTGAAGGTGTTGATGATGGAGCTCCTGCTTGCTGTATAGAACCGGGCTTGACTCGTCCAGCTTTCACGGCGGCTGCGAGTATACCCACAAGACCGGGGATACAGAATCACTGTGACACGGCAGTGAAGGGAGGTCTGTTCGGTGTGCCACTTCTGGGTACGCTTCTGGTTACGGTTGGGCGCTGGAAGCAAGCGCTTCAAGATCGATGTCCAGCGCACGGTTGATTTGCGTGATCGCTGCGGCATACCGCGATTCCTTGCAGGCTGCGCGATCATCCGCCATGAATAGATACCGGCTGTCATCGCTGCGAAAGCAGGCCGTACGGACCCCGTGCGCCACACGCGCGAGCAAGGTATCTGCGTCCGCTGGGACAGCGGGGTTCAGATCGTCGAAGTCGATTGAAATGGATTTCTGATCGTAACGGGACGTATAGGGACTGCCTTGTGCGAGCGCGTTGCTGGCAATCAGTCCGAACCCCAGCAGGGCCGTCAGAGTTAATACCGGTATGGAAGTCCGTTTCATACACATCTCCTTGTTGTGATATCGACATTGGCGCAGCGGTTGCTGGTTGGTTCACAGGAGTCTAGTACAGAACCACGGTTTTGCCAGTTTTTCGCAGTTTGTTTCTATTTCGGTTTCAAAAAAAAGCCCGCACAAGGCGGGCTTTTTCCTCACTAAAGAACTTAGTACTTGTAACTATCCGGTTTGAATGGACCCGCCGGGCTCACGCCGATGTAGTCGGCTTGCGCTTTGTTGAGCTTGGTGACAACGCCACCAAAGCCCAGCACCATGCAGGCTGCTACTTCTTCGTCGAGTTTCTTCGGCAGAACTTCTACACCCAGCGCGGCTTTCTTCTGCGCGGGGCTCATGTCGGCGAACTTCTTGTCCCACAGGTACATTTGCGCAAGTACCTGGTTGGAGAAGGAACCGTCCATGATGCGTGAAGGATGGCCGGTGGCGTTGCCCAAGTTGATCAGGCGGCCTTCGGACAAGAGGATCAGGTAGTCTTCGCTGCCGTCCTTGTTCTTGCCGCGGATGATGCGATGTACCTGCGGTTTGACTTCGTCCCACTTCCAGGTCTTGCGCATGAACGCGGTGTCAATTTCATTGTCGAAGTGGCCGATGTTACAGACCACGGCGCCGGGCTTCAGGGCTTTCAGCATGTTCTTGTCGCAGACGTCCAGGTTGCCCGTGGCGGTGACGATAAGATCTTGCGCGCCCATGATGCTGTGGTCGATATCGCCGGGCTTGCCGGTGTTGTTGCCACCTTTATAGGGCGAGACAACTTCATAGCCGTCCATGCAGGCCTGCATCGCGCAGATCGGGTCGATCTCGGTGATCTTCACGATCATGCCTTCCTGGCGCAGGCTCATCGCCGAACCCTTGCCCACGTCGCCGTAGCCGAGGACCAGCGCTTTCTTGCCGGACAGCAGCATGTCGGTGCCACGCTTGATGCCGTCGTTCAGCGAGTGGCGGCAGCCGTACTTGTTGTCGTTCTTGGATTTTGTCACTGCATCGTTGACGTTGATTGCGGGCACTTTCAGTTTGCCGGCTTTCAGCATTTCGTACAGGCGGTGTACGCCAGTGGTGGTTTCTTCGGTGATGCCGTGAATCGTCTTCAGCATGTTCGGGTATTTGCTGTGCACGAGTCCGGTCAGGTCGCCGCCGTCATCGAGGATCATGTTGGCATTCCAGGGCTTGCCATCTTTCAGGATGGTCTGCTCCAGACACCATTCATATTCTTCTTCAGTTTCGCCTTTCCAGGCGAAGGTCGGGATGCCGGCAGCGGCCATGGCGGCAGCCGCGTGATCCTGCGTGGAGAAGATGTTGCAGGATGACCAGCGCAGTTCTGCGCCCAGTGCCTTCAGCGTTTCCATCAGCACGGCGGTCTGAATGGTCATGTGAATGCAACCCATGATGCGCGCGCCTTTCAACGGCTTGGATTTGCCGTAGCTTTTGCGCAGCGTCATCAGGGATGGCATTTCGGCTTCCGCCAGTTGGATCTCCTTGCGGCCAAAACCGGCCAGGCCAATGTCGGCCACTTTGTAATCGGTGTTGCTCATGCTCTAGTACCTATGTGATTTACTTGATTTTGGCGTCGGAACGCAGTGCTTCAGCGCGATCGGTTTTCTCCCACGAGAATTCCTTGCGGCCGAAGTGGCCGTAAGAAGCAGTCGGGAGGTAAATGGGGCGGAGCAGGTCCATCATCTTGATCAGGCCGGCCGGCTTCAGTTCGAAATGCTTGCGCACCAGCTTCATGATTGCCGCATCCGCGATCTTGCCGGTGCCGAAGGTGTCGACCAGTACCGAGGTCGGCTCGGCAACACCGATGGCGTAGGACAGCTGTACTTCGCACTTGGTGGCAAGGCCGCCAGCGACGATGTTCTTCGCGATGTAGCGGGCGAGGTACGCAGCCGAACGGTCAACCTTCGACGGATCCTTGCCGGAGAAGGCGCCGCCACCATGACGCGCGTAGCCGCCGTAGGTATCAACGATGATCTTGCGGCCGGTCAGGCCTGCGTCGCCGTAGGGGCCGCCTACTACAAAGCGGCCAGTCGGATTGATGTGGAACTTGGTGTTCTTGTCGATCCACTTCTTCGGCAGCACTTTCAAGATGATTTCTTCCATCACGCCTTCGCGCAGATCTTTGTTCTTCACTTCTTCAGTGTGCTGGGTAGACAGCACTACCGCGTCGATCGAATGCGGCTTGCCATCAACATAACGGAAGGTGAGCTGGCTCTTGGCATCGGGCAGCAACCAAGGCAGGACTTTTTTCTTGCGCATCTTGGCCTGCTGTTCGACGAGGCGATGGGCATATTGGATCGGAGCCGGCATCAGCGCATCGGTTTCGTTGCAGGCAAAGCCGAACATCAGGCCCTGATCGCCAGCGCCTTGTTCTTTCTCTTTGGAAGAGTCCACGCCCTGACCAATGTCGCGGGACTGTTCGCCAACGGCGTTCAGTACGGCGCAGGTCTTGCCGTCGAAGTATTTGCGGGAATCGTCGTAGCCGATGTCGCATACGACTTTGCGGATGATTTTTTCGTAATTGATGTTGGCGGTCGTGGTCACTTCACCGGCGACTACCACCATGCCGGTCTTGATCAGGGTTTCGACGGCGACACGTGATTTGGGATCTTGGGCCAGCAGGGCATCCAGGATGGCGTCCGAAATCTGGTCGCACATTTTGTCGGGGTGTCCCTCTGAAACGGATTCGGATGTAAAAAGTACTGCTTCAGACATGGTGGTTACCTTTTGGTCTTTTTGATTTTAGGAAGTGATTTTTCTGCGCGGCTTTCTGGCTTCAGTCGGCCTGAACAGTTGTCTTTTATTGTTGTTTTTACTAAGTGGTACATACCGGCTTTTTGCAGGCCACCGACTCTATCACTGGCCCGCGCCGGAAGGCAAACCCGAATGCCCCGAAAGCGCCCATTCCAGCGGGCTTGGCCCTGATTTCAGGTGGCTTTATTGACAGGCCTGTTGGACAATAGCGACCCTCTTTTACCGGGTCCGGAGCGCTTTGCCGGGGCCATAAAACAACAATAATCCAAGTTCGTAAATCGCATTAGTAAACAAGAAGGAGCAATGAATGCCGGAAGTTCGTTCAAGCCGTGCCGGTAGCCCCCGCCCAGCCCCACGTAGTGATTGTGCAAATGCCATTCGTGCCTTAAGCATGGATGCGGTTCAAAAAGCCAATTCCGGCCACCCCGGTGCCCCGATGGGTATGGCCGATATTGCCGAAGTGCTGTGGCATGACTATCTGCAGCACAACCCGTCCAACCCCAGCTGGGTCAACCGTGATCGCTTCGTGTTGTCCAACGGCCACGGCTCGATGCTGTTGTACTCGCTACTGCACCTCACCGGGTATGAAGTGTCCATTGATGACCTCAAGAGCTTCCGTCAGCTCGACTCCAAAACGCCGGGCCATCCAGAATACGGCTACACCCCCGGTGTCGAGACCACTACCGGCCCCCTGGGGCAGGGCATTGCGAACGGCGTTGGCATGGCACTGGCCGAACGCACGCTGGCCGCCCAATTCAACCGCGACAAGTTCCCGGTCATCGACCACTACACCTATGTCTTTGCCGGCGACGGTTGTTTGATGGAGGGCATTTCGCACGAGGTCTGCTCGCTCGCCGGCACTCTGAAGCTGGGCAAGCTGATCATGTTCTACGATGACAACGGCATCTCCATTGACGGCGAAGTGCACGAGTGGTTCACCGACGACACCGCCAAACGCTTCGACAGTTATGGCTGGCAGGTACTGCGCGCCGACGGCCATGATTCTGCTGCCATTGGCAAAGCCATCGACGCGGCGCGAGCCAACAGCACGCAACCGACGCTGATCATCTGCAAGACCATCATCGGTTACGGCTCACCCAACAAGCAAGGCAAGGAAAGTTGCCACGGTGCGCCGCTTGGCGCCGAGGAAATCCAGCTCACACGAACGGCGCTGCATTGGCACCATTTACCGTTCGATGTGCCCAGTGAGATCTACCAGACCTGGGACGCGCGTGAAACCGGCTTTATGGCGGAGTCCAGATGGAAGGAATTGTTCACCTATTACGAAGAAGAACATCCTGATCTTGCAATGGAGCTGATCCGGCGCATCAAGGGCCAGTTGCACAACGATTTCGAAATGAATGCTGACGCCTTCGTGCGTCAGTGCCACGACAAAGGCGAAACCATTGCCACCCGCAAGGCCTCGCAAAACTGCATCGGTGCTTTTGGCAAACTACTGCCGGAGCTGCTCGGTGGCTCCGCCGACCTGACCGGTTCCAACCTGACGAACTGGAGCGGCAGCGTGCCGGTGTCACGCAACCCGGCGGGTAACTACATCTATTACGGTGTGCGCGAGTTCGGCATGGCTGCGATCAACAACGGTATTGCCCTGCACGGTGGCTTCATTCCCTACGCCGGCACCTTCCTCATCTTCATGGAATACGCACGCAATGCTGTGCGCATGTCGGCGCTGATGAAACAGCAAAGCATCTTTGTGTTCACGCACGATTCGATCGGGCAGGGCGAAGACGGCCCGACCCATCAACCGATAGAGCAGATCGCCAACCTGCGCGGCACGCCCAACATGGCGCTGTGGCGTCCGGCGGATTCCGTGGAAACGGCGGTGGCGTGGAAAGCAGCATTGATGAAGCACGATGGTCCGACGGCACTGGTGCTGTCGCGCCAGAACCTGCCGCATCTTGCGCGCACTGAAGAACAGCTGGCTGCGATCTGCAAGGGCGGTTACGTGCTGCTCGATTGCGCCGGTGCACCGGAAGCGATCGTGATTGCCACGGGTTCCGAAGTGGGGATTGCGCTGCAGGCGGTGAAAGAGTTGCAGGCTGCGGGCAAACATGTGCGCCTGGTATCGATGCCGTCCACCTCGGTGTTTGATGCGCAACCGGAAGCGTGGAAGCAGCAGGTGTTGCCATCTTCAGTCAGAAAGCGGCTGGCGATTGAAGCCGGCCATCCTGACAGCTGGTACAAATACGTGGGTCTCGACGGCAAAGTGATTGGCATGACAACCTTCGGCGAATCTGCACCCGGTCCCGCTGTGTTGAAACACTTTGGCTTCACGGCGGAACAAATCCGCGTAACTGTCGAGAGCATGATCTGACCTACAGAATCGCCATCAACGGATTGGGCCGCATCGGCCGCAGTGTGCTGCGAGCTTACTTTGAACGTGATGATCTCGCTGGCATCGAGCTTGTCGCACTGAACGAACTCGCCGACATCCAGACACTCGCGCACCTGACCCGCTACGACAGTACCCACGGCAAATTTCCCGGGACGGTAACGGTTGAGGGTGCGCAGCTGGTCATCAATGGCCGCACCCTCTCTGTCTCGCACATTCCTGAGCTTGCCGCGCTTCCATGGCAGGCAAACAACATCGATCTGGTGCTCGAATGTACCGGTACGTTCACTGATCGTGTGCGTGCGCAGATGCATTTGCAGCGCGGCGCCAAGCGTGTGCTGTTCTCGCAACCAGCCGAAGCGGATGTTGATGCGACCATTGTCTATGGCGTTAATCACGATACATTGCGGCGCGAACATACCATTATATCCAGTGCATCCTGCACTACTAACTGCATCGTGCCGGTGATCAAATGTTTGCATGATGCCTTGGGCATCGACAGCGGCGTGATCACAACCATCCATTCCGCGATGAACGACCAACCCGTGCTCGACGCCTATCACCACACCGACTTGCGCAAAACCCGCAGCGCGTTCCAGTCGATCATTCCGGTGGACACCGGTCTGGCGCGCGGCATCGACCGCATCCTGCCGCATCTTGCCGGCCGTTTTGAAGCGCAGGCAATGCGCGTGCCGGTGATGAACGTGTCGGCGATTGATCTGTCAGTGGTAGTGGAAAAGGAGACGAGCCGCGAAGATATCAATGCGATCATCCGCAAGGCTGCGGCACTGTCAGTGCCAAACGTGCTGGCCTTCACCGACGAACCGCTCGCCTCCTGCGACTTCAATCATGATCCGCGCTCTGCCATTGTCGATCTTAGTCAGACCCGCGTCAGCGGCAAACATCTGGTGAAAGTGCTGACCTGGTTCGACAACGAGTGGGGTTATGCCAATCGCATGCTGGACGTTGCGCGGCTCCTGAGCAAACTTTAACCTGTTTCGGTATCATTCCAACCTTGAAAACAACAATCGGTAACCAGCAGTAACAGGCTTTTTATGACGATTCTGGCAATGGCAAATCTCGATCTGAACGGTAAACGCGTGCTGATTCGGGAAGACCTGAACGTACCGACAAAGGGTGGCAAGATAGTAAATGACGCGCGCATCCGTGCCGCGCTGCCGTCACTCGAGCTTGCGCTCAAGAAGGGCGCGTGTGTAATGGTCATGTCGCATCTCGGTCGGCCGAAGGAAGGCGTGCCGATGGATCATCAACCGGATTCCGCGCTGGCACCCGTTGCAGAGCACCTTGGCAAACTGCTGGGACATGGAGTGGAGGTCATGTCGCAATCCTTTTCTGAAGCTGACTCACGTAAACTCAAACCAGGGCAGTGCGTGCTGTTGGAGAACGTGCGCTGCAATGTCGGTGAAAACGCCAATACCGACGAACTCTCCAAATACTACGCATCGCTGTGTGATGTGTTCGTCATGGATGCTTTCGGCACTGCGCATCGTGCGCAAGCCAGCACGCATGGTGTTGCCAAGTTTGCAGCGGTTGCCTGTGCAGGTCCGCTGCTTGTCGCTGAACTCGACGCGCTCGACAAAGCTTTGAGCAAGCCGCTGCGCCCACTGGTGGCCCTGGTCGGCGGTGCGAAGGTGTCGAGTAAACTGCAGGTGCTGGAAGCGCTCGCCGCGAAAGTGGATGCGCTGGTGGTTGGCGGCGGCATTGCCAACACCTTTCTTGCGGCAGCCGGCAAACCGGTTGGCAAATCGCTGGTCGAGCCGGACATGATCGAGCAGGCGAAACGCATCATGGCAAAGACCCACATTCCCTTGCCCATTGATGTTGTCGTTGCGTCCGAATTCGCTGAAACGGCAGCAGCTACCATAAAGAAGGTGGCCGACGTGTCTGCCACCGACATGATCCTCGATATCGGGCCACTGTCAGCCGCGGCATTGACGGAAACTTTGGGCAAGGCGCGGACCATCCTGTGGAACGGTCCGGTGGGTGTATTCGAGTTTCCGAATTTCGCGAAGGGCACCGAAGCGGTAGCGCGTGCAATTGCCGCGAACACCGGCTTCTCGATAGCAGGCGGTGGCGAGACCATCACTGCGATTGAGAAATACGGCATTGAAAAGGATATTTCCTATATTTCCACCGGCGGCGGTGCGTTCCTGGAGTTCGTCCAGGGCGACATCCTGCCGGCGGTTGCAATCTTGCAAGAGCGTGCGCGAAAGAAATAGTGCGCGTGCACGAGACGACTTAAACTCATTAATCGACATTTCAATTTTCGAACAAACAGGACAATAGCCATGGCTCTTATCAGTCTCCGCCAGTTACTCGACCACGCCGCCGAACACACCTACGGCGTACCCGCGTTTAACGTCAACAACCTCGAACAGGTACGCGCAATCATGATGGGCGCTGACGAAGTGAACAGTCCGGTGATCCTGCAGGCCTCGGCCGGTGCGCGCAAATATGCCGGCTCCAATTTCCTCAAGCATCTGATTCAGGCGGCGATCGAAGAATTCCCGCACATTCCGATTGTCATGCATCAGGATCACGGTGTGTCACCACCCGTGTGCCAGCGTTCGATTCAGCTCGGTTTTTCTTCGGTGATGATGGATGGTTCGCTCGGAGAAGATGGGAAAACGCCGACAGGCTATGAGTACAACGTCAAGGTAACGAAACTCACCGTGGACATGGCGCATGCCTGCGGCGTGTCGGTAGAAGGCGAGATCGGCTGTCTTGGTTCACTGGAAACCGGTATGGCTGGTGAGGAAGACGGCCACGGCGCAGAAGGCAAGCTGGATCACAGCATGCTGTTGACAGATGTGGAAGAAGCCGCACGCTTTGTTGCCGATACTGGTGTGGATGCGCTTGCGATTGCAGTTGGTACCAGTCACGGTGCGTACAAATTCTCGCGGCCACCCACAGGCGACATTCTAGCCATCGGCCGCATTCGTGAAATCCACAGCCGCTTGCCGAACACGCATCTTGTTATGCATGGCTCTTCCTCTGTGCCGCAAGAATGGCTTGCGATGATCAACAAGTACGGCGGTGAAATGGGTGAAACCTACGGCGTGCCGGTAGAGCAGATCCAGGAAGGCATCAAGAACGGCGTGCGCAAGGTCAACATCGATACTGACTTGCGTCTGGCGTCAACTGCCGCAGCGCGCAAGTTCCTTGCCGAAAACAAAGCCGAGTTTGACCCACGCAAATGGCTGATCCCGACAATGAACGCGATGAAACAGGTTGTGAAGGATAGGCTTACCGCTTTCGGCGCGGCCGGTCAGATTGCAACAATGGGCAAGATTTTCTCGCTGGAAGAAATGGCCACGCGCTACAGCAAAGGCCAATACAAAGTGCAGGTAAAATAAACGGGTTTTTACGCCCTCGGAGTGCTGACCCCATTTATTTTGCTTGCAGTGATTTCACGCCCTGCGGTGTGGCGAGCAGCAAGAGGTTGGCGGGCCGCAGCGCGAACAAACCGTTCGTCACCACGCCCGTGATCTGGTTCAGCGCAGTTTCCAGCGTGCGCGGATCGACGATGCTCATGTTGTGCACGTCGAGAATGAGGTTGCCGTTGTCGGTCACCACACCCTGACGCCATACCGGATCGCCACCGAGTTTGACAATTTGCCTGGCCACATGACTGCGCGCCATCGGAATCACTTCTACCGGCAGCGGAAATTGGCCGAGCACGTGCACCAGTTTGCTGCCATCGGCGATGCAGACGAATTCCTTCGCTACGGCAGCAACAATTTTCTCGCGTGTCAGCGCGGCACCGCCGCCTTTGATCAACTGCAAATATTCGTTCGCCTCGTCCGCTCCATCCACATAAATTGTGACTTCCGCCACGGAGTTGAGATCCACAACAGGAATACCGTGTGCTTTCAGGCGGCGCGCGCTTTCTTCCGAACTCGCCACCGTAGCGCTGATTTCGTTCTTTAGTGCTGCTAGTTCATCGATGAAGAAGTTGGCGGTGGAGCCGGTACCGACTCCGATTACGCTGTCGCTGCGCAACCGGGACTTCACATAATCGAAGGCGGCGCGGGCTACGGCCTGTTTGAGCTCATTCTTGTTCGCTAAAGAGGGGATCATCGCGATGGGTCTCCGTGTGGGTTGCCGGCAGTCTATCCAAGAAGGCCGGGGAGGGCGAGCCGACAGAACTTGCAAAAAGGGCTTGCACAGCCCAATCAAAATTCATATAGTTCAGTTGCTTACGCTGCAATGGTCAGGAAAAGTTTAAAAACAACTCTTAACTCGCCGTTTTAACGGCTACTCCTGAGGGATTCATGAAGAAGAAGCCAGACCTGCTCATCGTGCTGTTTCTGCTGTTCGGTGCCGGCCTGCTCATTAGTTCGGTTGCCCAAAGCGGTCTTTTGTAGAGAGCCCAAAGCGGTCTTTTGTAGAGAGCCCAAAGCGGCTTTTAAACAAAAAGGGGCCTGTACCAAGCCCGATCTGTCACCACCCCATCCAGTGGGAGGTCCCAAGCCTCCACCTCCAGTTGTTCGACCCTCTGACATTCATGTGCCAGCCCCAGCAGGGCTGGGCGGTGTTGTGCGTTGCGCCGGCGAAAGGCAAAAGTGCGGTCGTAATACCCCTTGCCCATGCCCAGACGATTACAGGATGGATCAAAGGCAACCAACGGCATCAGCACCAAACTCAAGATGCGCGGCGGGCAATAGCGGCCCTGGTGCGGTTCGGCGATGCCGAAGAAATTTTTGCGCAAGGCATCCCCTTTGCGCCAACGTTTGAAACGCAAGCGGGCCACACCAACCGCGCTCATCACTGGCAGATAACATTCCTTCCCTCTGCGCTGCGCTGCCGCAAGCAACAACGACGGATCAATCTCGCCATCATTTGCCATGGTGAAAGCCACACGCCGACTAAAACGAAACAGGGAACTCGAAACAATGGTGCGAAAAAGTTGAAGTGCTGCAATTTTTTGTTGCGAGGAAGTAAGCGCACGCCGACGTTTGCGCATGCTCTTGCGTAAATTGGCTTTGGCTTTTTTGGAATTGGTTACAGTGGTCAAACTGGATACGTGCGAAGGAAATGATCCCCAAGATACCGCTGCTGAAATAGTCCTGAACCGTAAGGTTCAGGTGGTGGCCAGTCCGACGCGTCAGGCTTTCCGCCTGACGTTAACATCAAGCGGACATGCACACAGCGTCATTGGGCAGAGCCTCCGGGTTTACTATAACGGCTCAAGAACACTTTCAACTGGCGAATACCCCAGGGGTGTTCATTATAGGCCACAACATCGGGGTGGGCGCAAAGGAAATAACAAAAGAAAATTACAATTCGATTTGACGGGCTGCAAGCAGTACCGCATCTATCTTTTTTTCCAGCAGTTTTATTTCGCGCGACGCATCCGATTCGGACAAGTTGGCATCCTTGCTGCGCTTGAGCAGGTCGTGTGTGATGTTGAGCGCAGCAAGTACCGCAACTTTTTCGTAAGCCAGGGAACTGCCTTTACCTTTGACTTCTTCCATTTGGGAAGCAAGATAACGCGCCGATTTACGCAGCGCTTCTTCTTCTTCGGGTGGACAGCTAATCTGGTAATCGCGGCCCAAAATGTTGATCGTGACGGAACTGGCGGGGGCTGCCATCAGACTTGTCCTTGCTCCAGGGTTTTCAGACGGCGCAGCACTTTTTCCAGGCGCACACGGGCGAGTTGATTCTTGCCGAGCAGCGCTTCGCGCTCATTGCGCAAAGAGTGCTCTTTGTCGCGCAGCATCTGGTTTTCCTTGCGCATGTCGGTGGTTAGCTTGATCAGCTCGTCGACTTTACTTTCCAGCGTCTTGAAACTGCTAGTGCTCATGTCTTGCTCATGACTCAATGATCTGGGGTGAAGTGGGCTCGTAATATAAGACGCAGTTTCAATAGGGTCAACAAGTGACTGATTAAAGGAAAGTTTTGTTCCTGTTGTTGGTGCAAAAAACTCTCTGTGCCACTGTCTGCTAGGGGCCCCGGCTTGGTGTTATCATTTTCCCTCAATTAGGTGGACTCAATTCATGCAAGTAGATTACAAGATGCTTACCCTGCTCCTGGCGGGTAATCAGGTGGCACATTCACCCGCAGAGCTTCATGGCCTCTTGACCGGACAGCTCTGCAGTGGCGTGGCAGCGCCAGACCCGGACGATCTGGGGGAACTGCTGGACCAGCACCAGCATCTCACACCAGTGGTCAGTAAACTCATCGAACGGCTGTTGCGCGAGGCCACCGAACAACTGACCCATCTCGATTACCATTTCCATCCCTTGCTGCCGTCCGACGAAACTCCACTTCAGGAGCGTATCGTTGCCATCGGCACCTGGTGCGACAGCTTCATGATTGGTTTTGCCGCCGGTTTCATCAGGCCGGATTCCGCACTCTCGCCCGAAGCGCGCGAAATACTGGGCGATTTCGGCCAGTTTGCCGCCATCTCGGACGAGAACGAGGAACTGACCGACCAGGACGAAGTTGATTATATGGAGCTCATTGAATATGTACGCATGGCGGCGATTACACTTTTTCAACAGCTCGCCTCCCCACCGCCAATCCCGCAAGACCAGCAGCCCGAACCCGAACCCGACGACGGTTTCATTCATTAACGGAAGTTACCCATGCCGATCAGCCATAAAGAATTCCAGCAGCGCCGCCAGGATTTGATCAACCACATGGAGCCAAACAGCATTGCCATTCTCGCTTCGGCGAATGGCATTTTGCGCAACGGTGACTCCGAATTCCGTTTTCGCCAGAGCAGCGACCTCTACTACCTCACCGGTTTTGCCGAAGCGCAGAGTGTGTTGGTGCTGGTTCCCGGCCGTGAAAAGGGGCAATGCCTCTTGTTCTGCCAGGAGAAGGACTCGCTCAAGGAGCTGTGGAACGGCAAGCTACTTGGCCCCGAGGCGGCCATCAAAGAGCTTGGCGTCGATGATGCGTTTCCAATTACCGATATCGATGACATCCTGCCGGGCCTCATTGAGGGCCGCGAGCGCGTTTACTACGCTATGGGCAAGGATGAGAGTTTCGACCACAAGGTCATGGAATGGGTGAAGGTGATCCGCAAAAAGGTGCGTAGCGGTGCGCATTCGCCCGGCGAGTTCATGGTGCTCGATCATCTGCTGCACGAATTGCGCCTGATCAAGTCGAAAGCTGAAATTGATCTGATGCGTGAATCCGGCCAGATTGCCGTGCGCGCGCACAAACGTGCCATGCAGGCTTGCAAGCCGGGCCTGTTCGAATATCAGATCGAAGCCGAATTCATGCACGAATTTTTCCGCGCCGGTTGCCGGGCACCTGCATATACCTCAATTGTTGCCGGCGGCGCCAACGCCTGCATTCTGCATTACACCGAAAACAACCAGAAACTGCAGAACGGCGATTTGCTGTTGATCGACGCCGGCTGCGAATTTGAATACTACGCGTCGGATATCACCCGCACTTTCCCGGTGAATGGCAAATTCACCCCGGAACAGCAGGCGGTTTACGAGCTGGTGCTGAAGGCGCAGCTTGATGCCATTGAAACCGTGAAGCCGGGCAGCCACTGGGATGATCCGCACAACATGACGGTGCAAGTGCTGACCGCTGGACTCGTGGAACTGGGCCTGCTGAAGGGCGAGGTGCCGGCGCTGATTGAAAGTGGTGCGTATAAAGAGTTCTACATGCATCGTGCCGGCCATTGGCTGGGCATGGACGTACACGACGTTGGCGATTACAAGATCGACGGCAAGTGGCGTTTGCTCGAACCAGGCATGGTGCTGACGGTTGAGCCCGGTCTTTATATCTCGCCCAACAACATGAATGTAGAAGCGCGTTGGCGTGGTATTGGCGTGCGCATCGAGGATGATGTTGCGGTTACACGCAACGGCCATGAAGTGCTCACCGCCGGTCTGCCAAAAACAGTACACGACATTGAGGCCTTCATGGCGGCGGCTTGATGAGTCTCTTTATTATGAGCCGCTCCCTATGAGTCACTTTTTATGAGTATGCCGCGCGCGCGGCACTACGATGTTGTCATCGTTGGCGCCGGCATGGTTGGTGCGTCACTTGCGCTGGCTTTGACGCATAAACATGCTGGGCCCCTTAACTTGCTGCTGGTTGAAGCCACAGCCCTGCACACCAATTCACCGCCGGAGCAGCCCGGCTTTGATGCGCGCAGCACCGTGCTGTCGGCTGGTACGGTTGCCTATTTCCGCGAACTTGGCATGTGGCACACGCTTGGCGATATGGCCGAAGCGATTGCGCAGATCCATGTATCTGACCAAGGGCGCTTTGGCACCGCACGGCTTGATTGCGTGGATGAAGATGTCGAAGCACTCGGTTACGTGGTGGAGAATGCCGGTCTTGGGCGTGCGTTGAACGCGGGCTTGCTGGCAGCCCCGGGGCTGGAAGTGTGCGCGCCAGTGGCAGTGGCCAGTATTGCGCCTGACGTATCAGGCATGCGCTTGTCGTTGCAGAGCGCCGCAGGCGCGGCCGAGATCACTGCCGCATTGGTCGTGTTGGCCGAAGGTGGCCGTTCGGGTTTGTGTGCGCAACTTGGCATTGACCATCGCAACGAGAGTTACGGCCAAAGCGCCGTAATCGCCAACGTGGCCTTCGCGAATTCACACAAAAATATTGCTTACGAACGTTTCACCCCCAAAGGCCCGCTCGCCTTGTTGCCACTGGCTGATCGCGAAGGCTGCCACCGTGCAGCGCTGGTGTGGACTCAGCCAGAAGCTGAAGCGCAATCCGTACTGAATTTGAGTGATGCCGAATTTCTGGCGCGCCTGCAACATGATTTCGGTGGACGTGTGGGCAGTTTCACTCGTGTCGGCAAACGCGCACTGTATCCGCTAGTCTTGCAAGTGGCCGAAGAACAAATCCGGCCTGGCTTGGTACTGCTCGGCAATGTCGCGCACACACTGCATCCCGTGGCCGGGCAGGGCTTTAACCTTGCACTGCGCGACACCATGATGCTCGCGCGCAATATTCGTGAGTCGCTGCAGCAGCAAGCCAGCCCCGGTGCTTTCACGCGCTTGCAGCAGTATCGGCAGGCCGTGCAGCAAGATCAAACCCGCACCATTGCATTCAGCGATTACATGACCCGCCTGTTCTCCAGCAAGAGTCGCGTGCTTGGTCTCGTGCGTCAATTCGGTATGGCCAGCATTGATCTGGTGCCACCACTGAAGCATGAATTGAGCCGACAAGCGATGGGTCTCGGGCAAGCTCACGTGGCACTGCCATGAGTCCGGCAGAAGAAATGCAGGCCTGCGAAGAGGCGCTGCTGCATACGGATTTCAGTGGCAAGGTTGCTGCACTGGAAAAAATGCTCACGGCGGATTTTACGGAAGTATCATCGAGTGGCGTAATCAGCACGCGGCAGGTAGTTGTGAACTGGCTGCTGGGAAAGGATGCTGCGGCGCGCTGGCGCTTCAATACCCTGAGCGTGACAGAATTAACCGCAGATTTACGACTGGTCCTTTATCACGCGCAACAAATTGCACCGGTACCCTCCACCAGCAAGGGCGCGTTGCACAGTTCGCTGTGGTGTTACAACGGTGCCTTGCAGTGCTGGCAGTTGCGCTTTCATCAGGCCACCAAAATTCTCTGACTGCGCGGGAGCCGGTGCCATTCTCCATATCGCTTTACATTTTCTGGTTCCGGCTGCGCTCGTGGCGATGTTCTGGCGTAAACGCTGGTGGCAAAGTTACTTGTGGTTGCTCGCTGGCCTCACCATCGATATCGATCATCTGCTTGCCACGCCCATCTATGATCCTTTGCGTTGCAGCATTGGCTTTCATCCGCTGCACACTTGGCCCGCTGCGGTGATCTACGTGGCATTATGCGTTCATCCTCGCACACGTCTTCTTGGTTATGGTTTGCTGTTGCACCTTCTGCTTGATGCTGGTGATTGTCTTTAGGATTTTTGGACATTCACTGGATTGGTTGTTGCGTCTTGGTTCAGTGCGGGAGGGCCGAGTCTGTGCTGCCTTTGGGGGGGATAGGGGCGGTCTGTCGCGGGGGGCGCAAATCCGGTGTCCTCCAGTGCAGGCGCAACGGCGCCAGCACTGGACGCCAGCCACTCCGCTTTGCTGCGTGGCGTTCAGCCGAGCAAAAGACGCTCGCCTGAACCCGGTTTTGCTTGAAGCACGACAGACGCCGTTGAATCCCCCCAAAGGCAGCACAGCCTCGGCCCTTTACGTAATCTTGCGCGTGTTCTGTGGATGTCCGTGCAGCTGTTCGTCAACCACAAATTCAACTGACGCCCACGTGAACAAATGCTTGGGGAGGCGGGGACCGATGGTGCGTTGCAGGGACGTGTGAGGGCCATGGATGGCCCGAGTCGAAGTGCACAGGGAAGTGCGTCTACGGTCCCGGCAATGCACCATCGGTCCCAGCCTCGTGCACTGAAGCGAAAGTGGGTGGCCAGAACAGCAGATTGACTTTGACCAGTAATTCGCCAACACTGCCAGCCCATGAAAATCAGCAAAACCCACACCAAAGGCATTATTATCCGACTCTAAGCGGCGGGCTGGTCTTGGTTACGAATTCTCAAAACCCGCCCCTTAGGCGGGTTTTGCATTTTATCAGTTGGAAAAAGGGAGCAGCATTCTTGAGTCATTCAGCGATCAATCCCAGTGTAGACGCGGCGCAACTGCCGGCCTACGTTGCCCTCATGGATACCACCTTGCGCGATGGCGAACAGACGCAGGGCGTGTCGTTTGCTGCGGGCGAAAAACTGAACATTGCGCAGGCCTTGCTGGAATCGCTGAACATCGACCGCGTTGAAGTGGCCTCGGCACGCGTGTCGTCCGGTGAACAGGAAGGCGTGCGGGGCATCACCACCTGGGCAGCGGAACACGGCTACCTTGAGCGAATTGAAGTGCTGGGCTTTGTCGATGGTACCCACAGTGTCGATTGGATCGTCGCGGCCGGTGGCAAGGTGCTGAACCTGTTGACCAAGGGCAGCGAAAAGCATTGCCGCAACCAGCTCGGCAAGACGCTGGCGGAACATGCGACTGATGTGCGCAACACCGTGGCTTATGCAAAGAAGCAAGGACTGCGCGTGAATGCCTATCTTGAAGACTGGTCCAACGGTTACCGCGACAACAAGGACTATGTGTTCGGCCTGATGCAGCAGATCGGCGACTGCGGTATCGAACACTTCATGTTGCCCGACACGCTCGGGGTCATGAGTCCGGCTGAAGTGTATGTGGCCTTGCATGAGATGCGTTCCACCTTCCAGCAACAACAATTTGATTTTCATCCGCACAATGATTATGGCCTCGCCAGCGCCAACTGCCTTGCGGCGGTAGAGGCGGGCATTGCCACGCTGCACTGCACCATGAACTGTCTCGGCGAGCGCGCCGGCAATGTGTCGCTCGCGGAACTTGTTGTAGTGCTGAAGGACAAGATGGGTATCCGCACTGCGGTCAACGAATCCAACCTTGCCGCTGTCAGCCAAATGGTTGAGCGCTTCTCAGGCAAGTGGGTGGCTGCGAACCAGCCGATCCTGGGTGCCGATGTATTCACGCAGACGGCCGGTATCCATGCCGATGGTGATGTGAAAGGTGGCCTCTACGAAACCCAACTCAGCCCCGAACGCTTCGACCGCAAGCGAACCTATGCGCTTGGCAAACTCAGCGGCAAGGCATCGGTTCTGAAGAATATCGAGGAGCTTGGCATCACGCTGTCGCCCGACAATCTGAAGAAGGTCTTGCAGCGCGTGGTAACGCTCGGCGACTCCAAGGAAACGATAACTGCCGATGATTTGCCGTTTATTATCGCCGACGTGCTGGAGAGCAATGACTACCAGCATATCCGCCTGCTCGAGTGCGAGATCAACAGCAATTTCATGTCCACGTCGGTGGTGAAGTTGGCGGTCGACATTAATGGCAGTGAATACAGCGAATCCGGTGAGGGTAACGGCGGTTACGATGCCTTCATTGATGCCTTGAAGAAGATCCTTGCTGGCATCGGTTTCACAATGCCGGAACTTATTGACTACACCGTGCGCATTCCCAAAGGCGGCAAGCCCGGCGCGCTCACCGAATGTACGATCACATGGGCCGGGGAAGGTCGCCGCCTGCGTACACGCGGGGTGCACGCCAATCAGGTGTATGCGGCAGTGCTCGCCACACTGCGCATGATCAACACAAGATTGCATGGCTTGCAGCAATGATTGACCTGCGCTCCGATACTGTTACCCGCCCAACCGAAGCGATGCGCGCGGCCATGGCGCGCGCGCCGGTGGGGGATGATGTTTGGGGTGATGATCCGACCGTTAACCGGTTGCAGGAAATGGCTGCTGATCTGCTGGGTAAAGAAGCTGCACTGTTTGTGCCGAGCGGCACACAGTCCAATCTGATCGCGTTGATAAGCCACTGCCAGCGCGGCGACGAGTATCTTGTCGGGCAGGATGCACATACCTATAAATATGAAGGTGGTGGCGGTGCCGTGCTTGGCAGCATCCAGCCGCAACCGCTGGCAATGGCGGCTGATGGAACGATTGCGCTGGAGCTCATCCGTGCCGCCATCAAGCCTGACGATTTTCATTACGCCCGCACACAACTGCTTTGTCTCGAAAACACCTCAGCAGGCCGGGTGCTGCCAATGGACTACCTCAGAGCCGCATCGGCACTCGCCATTGAACACAAGCTGGGGCGCCATCTGGACGGCGCGCGACTCTTCAATGCTGCGGTGACGCTCGGCATCGAGGCAAAGGAAATCGGGCAATATTTCGATACGGTTTCAGTGTGCCTGTCCAAGGGCCTTGGGGCGCCGGTAGGTTCGGTGTTGTGCGGCAGCCGCGACTTCATCAAGGAAGCCCGCCGCTGGCGCAAGATGCTCGGCGGTGGCATGCGTCAGGCAGGCATCATTGCCGCAGCGGGAATTTATGCCTTGGAACACAACATCGCGCGTTTGCAGGAAGATCACGACAACGCCGCGCTGTTGGCCCGTGAGCTGGCTACAGTAGCGGCAGTCACGCTGGATATGCAGCGCGTGCAGACCAACATGGTTTTCATGACACCGAAAAGGGGCACCTCACAGGCGTTGGCTGATTTCCTGCTTGGTCGCGGCATTCTGGTCGACACCGGCCACACTTTTCGCATGGTTACCCATTTGGACGTCAATCGCGCCGATATGCAGGCGACTGCGGCGGCGATTCGTGATTTTTACCACTAGGCCAATAGCTGCATTTTTGTGAACTGATTCAAGTTCCCGTCGGTTGGCGTCAACCGAGCTGTCGTTGCTGCGTTTTGAGGCTTAACATAACAAGAACCGCGCCATCGGAGTCCGCATGCACAAGCATTTGATCTGGATTGTCCTGTTACTGCTTGTCCGTTCAGTCTCGGCGGTCACGGTCGGAATGACGGTATTGCCGACCGGCGCTACCGACAAACTTGTCTACAATGCCCGCTTCGCCATGGGTCTTACGGTCGATGGCGGCATCAGTTGGCAGACTACCGCCAATCTCAACCAATCCGTTCTCATCAAAGGCAGTCTTGATCCCGCGACGGCGCATGTCGGTGGCAAGGCCGACATTTTTATCGTCTCCTTCTCCGGTGGCACCTACACCATGAAGACAGTGGATGGTACGTGGGTGGCATGGAATGGCAAGGTTGCGGACTTACAGCCGGCCCAGGAAGCAGTAACGCTCACGACCAGTCAGGAAGTGACAATTTTCCAGGGCGGCCTCAGCGCCAGTGGCCAATACAAATTTTACATTGGCTATCTCCCGGCCACGAGTTCGGCACTGATCTACACTGCCACTGCGGCCACGTATGACGTCAGCGCCGCAGCCACGGACCCGGTGGCTTATTTTAAAGCGGAGATTTTCGACAATATCTTCATGGCCAAGTGCACTCTGTGCCATGTCGCTGGCGGAGTAGCGGGCAGCAGCGATTTGAATCTCATCAAGGATTCGAATCTGCTGCAGCAAAACTACGACATCTTTGCTGCCTTCTACGCCCAGCAGAGTGGTGCCTACAACTATGTGCTCAGCAAGGTGAGTGGTGGCAATAATCATGGCGGCGGCCAGCAGTTGCCTCTCGGCGGCACCGATTACCAGAAGATGGCCGCGTTTCTGGATTTGCTTGACGGCAACAGGTCCGCACCACAAGTGTCAGCACTGACCCTGTTCGACGGTGTCAAAGACCAAGCCCCGGTGGATACCTTGCGCGATGCCTCGCTGCTGCTGGCCGGGCGCTTGCCGACCAGTGCCGAGCTCGTCGCAGTGTCTACAGGGGGTGATACCAGTCTCAGAACAGCCCTGTTGACCTTGATGCAAGGTACGCATTTCCATACCTTCCTCAAGGATGCAGCCAATGACCGATTGTTTATACGCGGCAACGAGGATTTTAATCTGGCGGATGATTGCGTGACCTGCTTCCCCTTGATGAACGCCGAATACTGGCGCCTGAAGGACAAGGCTGACGCCTCAGGTCTTGCCGCCGACCGGACTGCGTTGAATGTCTGGATGCAGCAAATGACTTACAGCTTCATTGAAGCACCCCTGGAGTTGATCGCTTACGTCGTGGAAAACAACAAACCTTATTCCGAAATTCTCACTGCCGATTACGATATGCTGACGCCGGCGTTGAATGCAGTAGTGAGCGGCACTGCGGTGTATGCCAACGGCGCGAGTGCAGTGGCCTCTTTCCAGCCGGGCCGGGTGCAGAGCTATTACCTGCGGGATTCCGCCACAGTATTGCAACAAGTGCCTGGCGCGTCCTTCCCCCGCATCACCAACCCGGGCAACACCAAGGTCAGTTACCCGCATGTGGGTGTGCTCAACTCCAGAGCCTTTCTCAGTCGCTACCCATCCACTGCCACCAACCGCAACCGGGCACGGGCGCGCTGGACCTATTACAACTTTCTTGGGGTTGACGTAGAAAGTCTCGCCAAACGCAGCACAGACCCGGTGGCGCTGGCCGACACCAATAATCCGACCATGAACAATCCTTCCTGCACGGTGTGTCACAGTGTGCTGGATCCGGTGGCCGGCACGTTTCAGGACTACGGCGACAACGGGACCTACCGGGTTGCGCTCAATGGCACCGATTCACTGGACCGCGCGTATAAAACTGCGCAGGGCGGCGGTCTCTACAAGGTTGGTGATACCTGGTACAAAGACATGCGCACTCCGGGCTTCGAAGGAAAAGCTGCCGCAACGTCCAACACAACCCGCTGGTTGGCTGAACAGATCGTCAATGATGCCCGCTTTGCCACCTCCGCCGTGCGCTTCTGGTGGCCAGCGGTGATGGGAGCCGAGTTGTTGAAAGCGCCAGAAGTAGCGACTGATGCAGACTACCAAGCGCGACTTGCCTCCTATGAAGCCCAGCAGGTTGAAATTGTAGCCCTGACCACCAAATTCTCTGCGTCGGGTCTGTCCCTCAAAAACCTGCTGGCGGACATGGTATTGAGCCGCTGGTATCGCGCCGACAGTCTCACCACTACGAACGTGAGTGCGGCACTCAGTGACGCGCGTAGCCTGGCCAGCCTCACCAGTGAAAAATTGCTGAGCCCGGAACTCCTTGCCCGCAAGACCGGCGCGCTGACCGGATTCAACTGGAATGCCCAAATCGACAGTATCACTGCTACTCCGCTCAGTGGTCTCGAAAACGACTACAACACCTTTTATGGCGGTATCGACAGTTTCGCGCTAAAAGTCCGTGCGCGCGAGGTTACTCCCTTGATGAGCAATGTGGTCGCCACTCATGCGCTGGAAGCTTCCTGTCCGATCGTGCTGGGTGATTTCATCCGGCCGGATACGCAACGCTTGCTGTTCGGCGGCTTGTCGCCGTGGCTCACGCCGCTCACAGAAGCTTCCGCAACCCAGACCATCCTCAGCACCAGCACTACTGATTTCAGAGCTTTCACCACAACAATGAGCTTGCTGCCGGGTGCCAAGAAGGTGGTGATGAGCGTGCTGAACGATGACTGTGATTACGCGACCACTGCCAGCCTGTGCAAATCCACCAAGAATCTGGTTATCGCCAGCATCAGCATTACCCGGCCCAACGGACAGACAACGCTGATGAGCGGCAATACCGGCACCTTTGGCAGTTGCGCAGCGGCCACCAGTGGCAACACCCTCACGCTCTACAGTTCCTGCACAGCGGAGTATGCCTTCACTGCTGATATCAGCGGCAGCTATATCGTGACCGCCAGTCTGGCCGCAAGCCAGAGTACGAGTAATCAGGTGCTGGCCGGCCTGAATATTGAAGCAAATGTCACTGCTTCGGCGTCGACCGCAAGCGGGGCCAGCGCATTGAAAAACAAACTGGTGGAGTTGCACAGTAAACTCTTGGGGCAGACGTTGAAGGTTACTTCGCCGGAGATCCTGGCATCCTATGACCTTCTGCTGCAGACCTGGCAAAGTCGCAAAACAGGTGGCTTTACGCCGTCACTGTTCCTGAATGCGCGGCAATGCGACTGGTCGACCGATATTGGTTTTGTGAGCACCTTGTCTTACCCGGGCACACCATACCTGGCCAACGGGCGCTACAACACCACGGCAGTAAGAGCCTGGCTGGGACCGCAAGCGCAGGATCCCTTTTATATGAAACAAAGCTGGGTCGTGGTGATGGCCTACTTGTTGAGTCATTACGACTACTTGCATGAATAAGTTTGCATTGATGGCCTATGGAGCCTGCACATGACATTCAATCAGCGTCTTAACCGGCGGCAGATCCTGCAAAGGATGGTGTGTGCCGGCGCCACCGGCCTCTTGAGTGGCATCGGCATCGATGCCAATGCCGCTACCGGTTATAGCGGCAAGCTGTTGGTGAATCTGCAATTGATGGGCGCGCTCGATGTGACGAGCTTCGCCGATCCGAAGATCAATGTCGCGGGCAAGCCGGTAATCAACAACTGGGCGGCTACTGCGGGAGTGCAGAAAGTCGGCAATATTTCCTATGCGCCTTTCGCGCAGAACGCAGTGTTCTTCAACAAATATTATCGCGACATCCTGGTGATCAACGGCGTTGATGCGCAGACCAATTCGCACACTGTTGGCGTTCTGCATAACTGGAGCGGGCGCAACAGCGAAGGATTTCCCTCGCTGACTGCCTTGTTCGCTGCGGTGAATCAAACCGATCTGCCCATGCCTTATCTGAATTTTGGCGGCTTCGGCGCCACGCAGGGCATCACGGATGTCACCCAGATCGGCCGCATATCGGTGTTGCAGAACCTGGTCAAACCGAATTTTGCCGAAAGCAGCAGCAATCGCTATATCGAAGATGCCGATTGGCAGCGTATCACTGCCATGCACACTGCCGGACTTGCAGCACGTAGCGCGGCGGCCACTACCATCGAAGCGGCCGGCAATCTGCAAGAGGCTTACGCCGATGCACTGTCCCGTTCTGGGGCAATCACTAATTTTGCCAATTACTTGCCCGCAGCCGGTAGCCTGCAAAATACGCGTACTGTCGGCAGAACTACTTCCAGTCTGCATCAGCAGATTCAGGTGAGCCTGCTGGCATTCAAGGCGGGAGTGGCACTAACGGCGGATGTATTCGAAAACGGCTTCGACACGCACGATGATCATGACAACCGGCTGGGATTGGCGCTCGCCAATGTCACCGATGCGATCGACTATTTCTGGGAGTATGCGACTGAGCTGGGCCTGGCTGACCGGCTGGTGTTGGTCGTGGGCAGCGATTTCGGTCGCACCCCGGTTTACAACTCGGGTGCCGGGAAGGATCACTGGCCAATCGGCAGTGTCATGGTGATGCAGAAAAATGCGAGCTTTACCAACCGGGTGGTGGGGCTGACGGATTCAGGCCATAAAGTGATCAAGATCAATCCCGTGACCTTGCAGGCTGACAGCACCAACGGGGTTACCATGGGGCCCGCTCATGTGCACAAGGCACTGCGCAAAAAGCTGGGACTCGATACCGCGGCGGTTACGCAACGCTTTCCATTTTCTACCACGGCCGACGTTGCTATCTTTGGCTGATTCCCTAACTGCAGGGCTGGCACTCAGACGCGCGGCATCGCCTTCAGCTCTTTGGCAACGAGGCTGCCGAATTCGCTGGTGCTGATCATCTTCACTCCCGCGCCTGGTTTGGACAGGTCAGCTGTCGAAAAACCTTGCGCGAATACACTCTGCATGGCTTGCCAGAGATTTTTTGCTTCCTTGTCCATGCCGAAACTCATCTCCAGCATCATCGCCACGGAACCGATCATCGAGTAAGGGTTCGCGATATTTTTACCGGCGATGTCTGGTGCGGAGCCGTGTGAGGGTTCGTAGTAGGCTTTCTTTGGGCCGAGGCACGCAGAAGGCATAAGTCCGAGCGAGCCGAGGATGCCGCCGCCCTGGTCAGAGAGAATGTCACCGAACATGTTCTCCATCACCATCACGTCAAACTGGCCCGGCTTGAGGCAGAGGTAAGTCGCTGCTGCATCCACCAGAATGTGGATCACTTGCACTTCGGGATAGTCCTTGCGCACTTCTTCCACAATTTCATTCCACAGCACGCTGGATTTCAGCACGTTGGACTTGTGGATGTTGTGCAGTACTTTCTTGCGCTTCATTGCCGTGTCAAAGGCCACGATCAGGATGGCGCGGATCTGGTCTTCGTCGTATTCGAGCACTTCATTCACATAGCGTTTGCCCTGGGCGTTGATGCCGGTTTCCTTCTTGCCGAAGTACAGGCCACCCACCAGTTCGCGGATCATCATGATGTCGATGCCATCGCCGATGATCTCGGGTTTCAACGGGGAGAAATGTGCCAGACCTTTGGGCAGATACACCGGACGAAAGTTTGCGTACGTATTGTAACGGCGGCGTAAAGGCAGCAGCGCACCGCGTTCAGGCTGCTGATCTACGGGGATTTTCTTGGATTCTTCGTGGCTGAGGCCAATCGGGCCTTTGAGGATTGCATCGGCTGCATCGCAGATGGCCTTGGTGGCATCGGGAAAGGAAGAGCCGGTGCTGAACCAGGCGTTTGCACCAAAAGGGGCATGGGTCAGGTCGAATTTGATCTCATTGCGCTCGGCAACCAGATTCAGGATTTTAACGGCTTCGACCATGATTTCAGGGCCGATTCCGTCACCGTCTAGCAGAGCAATCTTGTAGGTACGCATGAGTTTCCCGGGGCTGGCAAAAAAAGCGCGCAAATGTAGCATTTCGGATGCCGCTCAGGAAGGGAAAGCACGCTTTTCCCGGATTTCCCGGCTATCAGGTCAATAGATTTGGCCCATGTGAAAAAATTTCCCAATCGGACTAAAATACCCTGTTTTATCTACCGTGATTATCATCACGATATTCGGAGTACCCAGCATGACCGCCTCTCACAAAGAGCTGACCAACAATACCTCGCACAAGGCCGCGAACACAGCACTCAAGAACTGGGTGCAGGAAATTGCCGCGCTGTGCCAGCCGTCCGATGTCCACTGGTGTGACGGCACCCAGGAAGAATACGACCGCTTGTGTGAGGTCTTGGTGAAGGCCGGAACCTTCACCAAGCTCAACGAAAAACTCCGTCCAGCTTCTTTTCTCGCCCGCTCTGATCCCCGCGATGTGGCGCGTGTTGAAGACCGCACCTTCATTTGCAGCAACCAGAAAGATGACGCAGGCCCCACCAACAACTGGGAAGAGCCGGTCACGATGCGTAACCGTCTCAATGGTTTGTTCCGCGGCTGCATGGAAGGCCGCACGCTGTACGTGATTCCATTCAGCATGGGCCCGCTGGGTTCCGATATTGCGCAAATTGGCGTGCAGATTACTGATTCGCCCTATGTTGTTGTGAGTATGCGCATCATGGCTCGCATTGGCAGCCGCGTGTTGGAGATTCTGGGCAACAAGCCTTTCATCAAGTGTCTGCATTCCATCGGCTATCCGCTGGCGAAGGGTCATCCTGACGTGGCCTGGCCCTGCGACCCTGAAAATCGTTACATCGTGCATTTCCCCGAAGACCGCGAAATCATTTCCTACGGTTCCGGCTACGGCGGCAACGCGCTGCTCGGCAAGAAGTGCGTGGCACTGCGTATTGCTTCAGTAATGGCGCGTGACGAAGGTTGGCTGGCCGAACACATGATGATTGTTGGTGTTGAAGCGCCGACCGGTGAAAAAACCTACATCGGTGGCGCGTTCCCTAGCGCCTGTGGCAAGACCAATCTTGCCATGTTGATTCCGCCCGCTGGTTTTGAAGGCTGGAAGGTGTGGACGGTGGGCGATGACATTGCCTGGATCAAGCCCGGTGCTGACGGCCGTTTGCATGCGATCAATCCGGAAGCCGGTTACTTCGGTGTGGCACCCGGCACCTCGATGCAAACCAACCCGAATGCCATGCTGACGATGGCAAAAAATTCAATCTTCACCAACGTTGCGCTCACTGATGACGGCGACGTGTGGTGGGAAGGCATGGATGGTGACAAACCGGCGCACCTGATTGATTGGCGCGGCATGGATTGGACACCCGCCAGCAAGACCCCCGCTGCGCATCCCAATGCCCGCTTTACCGCACCGGCCGGCCAGTGCCCCAGTGTGGATGCCGATTGGGAAAATCCGCAGGGCGTGCCGATCAGTGCCTTAATTTTCGGTGGCCGCCTGAGTCACACTTTTCCCTTGGTGTACCAGAGCCGTAGTTGGGCGCAGGGCGTGTACATGGCGGCGACGCTTGGCTCCGAAGCCACCGCCGCTTCTGACAATCAAGCAGCCATCCGCCGTGACCCGATGGCTATGCTGCCGTTTTGTGGTTACAACATGGGTGACTACTGGAACCATTGGCTGAATATGGAAGGCAAGGTTAAACAATTGCCGAAAATTTTCCGCGTGAACTGGTTTCGCAAAGAAGCGGATGGCAAATGGATGTGGCCCGGATTCGGCCAGAACATGCGTGTGCTGGAATGGATCGTCAAACGTGTGAACGGCAAGGTATCGGCGCAAGAAACCATTTTTGGTGATATTCCGGATTATGCGGATATGAACTGGAAAGGCATGGACTATTCGCAGGAAACTTTTGCCCGTGTGGTGGCAGTCGACAAGGCTAGTGCACTGCGCGAGTTCGAAGATCAGGCCAGTCAGTTCGCGAAGTTCGGCGCGCACCTGCCGGCAACGCTGGAAAAAATCCGCCAGGAAAAACTGGCTGAAGCGAGAACTTAACATGAACTCGCTATTGCTCTATTTGGCAATAATTGGCGCAGTCAAGGTGCGGTTGCTTCGATCGCCGCGGGCGCTTCCGGAGCGCTTACCGTAAATAAAAAGTCATCCAGCAAGTAGTGACCGTCCAGTGATACCGCCTGCCACAGTACCTTATACGTGGCAGGCACAAGCGGCGGCAGCTCGATATCCACTATGTCCCCGAATGCCGTTGACTGACCGATGCTGTTGCGCGGCAGCCGCACATCGATGCGCTCACCGATCTTCTTGCCGGCAGTAATTTCAAGACGCAGGTTGGTAACGGTCATCGTATTCATGAACTGGAAGTGCAACAGCGCGGGCGCCTGCGCCAACACTGCATCGTGATCGGGCACGGTAACCGCGAGTCCCACATGTGCCCATGAAGCACGCGAGCAAGTAAACAGCAGCAAAATCAGCAATCCGGAGCGCATCGGGTGGTTTCGTTCTGGAATAGATGGGGCCGCGCTGATATTATGCGACCCGCACTCCATGTGCTACTCGCGCTCTCACACTCTCAAACCCTTCCCACAGAATCTCGCCAATGACCACCAGCACTATTGTCAGCGGGGCCTCCGGTCCCGGCACGATCCCCGCCCCAGGTAAAAAGGTCGGATTCGTATCGCTCGGCTGCCCGAAGGCGCTGGTTGATTCCGAACGTATCCTGACCCAACTGCGTCTTGAAGGTTACGACATCGTGTCGACTTACGAGGGTGCAGACGTGGTGGTCGTGAACACCTGCGGTTTTATCGACAGTGCCAAGCAGGAATCGCTGGATACGATTGGTGAGGCCATCAGCAAGAACGGCCGTGTGATTGTGACCGGTTGTATGGGCAAGAATGCGGAAGAGATTACGCGCGTGCATCCGGGCGTGCTCAGCGTCACCGGGCCACATGCGTATGAAGAAGTCGTTAACGCCGTGCATGAAGTGATTCCGAAACCGATCATCGATCTACACAATCCTTTTACTGACTTGGTGCCACCGCAGGGCATCAAACTCACGCCACGCCATTATGCCTATCTGAAAATTTCTGAAGGTTGCAACCACCGTTGCAGCTTCTGCATCATCCCCTCACTGCGCGGTGATCTCGTCAGCCGTCCTGTCGGTGAAGTGCTCGACGAAGCCGAACGTCTGGTGAATGCCGGTGTGCGTGAGATGTTGGTAATTTCGCAGGACACCAGTGCCTACGGTGTCGACATGAAATACCAAACCGGATTCTGGCAGGGCCGCCCGGTGAAGGGCAGCATGCAGGGTCTGTGCGAAGCGCTGGCCGATCTCGGCGTGTGGGTGCGTTTGCATTACGTTTATCCGTATCCACACGTGGATAAACTGATGCCGCTCATGGCCGCCAACCTGATCCTGCCTTACCTCGATATTCCGTTCCAGCACGCGAGCCAACGCATTCTCAAGTTGATGAAGCGTCCCGCCGCTGCCGAGAACACACTCGAACGCATCAAGTCCTGGCGTCGCGATGTGCCCGACCTGACCTTGCGCAGCACTTTTATTGTCGGCTTCCCCGGCGAGACGCAAGCCGAGTTTGAAGAGTTGTTGTCCTGGCTGCAGGAAGCACAGCTTGATCGGGTTGGTTGTTTCAAATATTCCCAGGTCAGTGGTGCCAGCGCGAATGCCTTACCTGATCATGTGCCGGAAGAAGTGAAACAGGAACGCTGGGAGCGCTTCATGGCGGTGCAGCAGGAAATCAGTGCGGCACGGCTGCAAGCGAAGATTGGTACCGAGATCGATATTCTCATTGACGAAATAGAAGAAGACCGTGCCATCGGTCGTTCGAAAGCCGATGCGCCGGACATTGATGGTCTTGTGTATTTGTCAGATCCCACGGATCTCGAAATTGGCGACATCGTTACCGCGACTGTCGTGGATGCTGACGACTACGATCTTTACGTCTGATTGTTTTTGGGCATGGTGGGCTCTGGACACCCACTCGGGTTTTCTGTCTGCCTTGCTACAGCGAAAGGGCCGCCTTGGGGTGTCGTTTTGCACCTCCGCTCAGGACCGCCCAACAGCGCACAACTCACCCTTGCCGGGACGCAAGCCGCCAAATCTAGCTTCCTTCGCTGTTCGGCGCAAAACGTCACCCCAAGTCGTCCCCACAAGCTTCAACTGGAATTCCGGTGTGTGTCAGTTCGGCGTTAGAGCAGACACTGCATGCATTCCTCTTCTCATTTAGTTCGTCTCCGGAATCCGCGCAGATCCTGAAACCCACGGGAACCTGAGCAATTCCTGACAGGGTGGGCCGGGGATGTAAGTTTGCGCAGCCCGTCCGCGAGCGGCGCACTTTGCGGGGTTGCGTCCCCGCAAGGGTTAGTTGAGCGCCTAAGTCGACCGCCAGGAGGGCGGAGCAAACTTACATCCCCGGCCAGGCCCTCCAACTGAAGCAACGCGACCAGTTCAACCCAAGTGGGTGTCCAGATACCCAGATACACGCAACAATGCATGCAAATAAACGTGCGCAGAAATTTACTCCGGCACCACCCGCATCAAACTGTTCCCCGCAAATATATACAAAGCCCCTGGTTGGTGGCGAAATCGGGGTCGAGCACGATGTCGTGCAAACCTTCTGCGGCTACGCGTTTTACCGGCGGCATGTTCAGCAGCGGCTCTGACACTTGGCCGTCAGTAGTCACGATGCGAATCGTTCTCGGTCTTTAAGTCGCCCGTTAATTACTGCTGGGTAACAGCCTGCAGGGGCAGCCAGAGGAGGGCAGCCAGAAGAGGGGTAACCGGCGAAGGGGTAAAGTGGCGAGTGCAGTGCGTACTTTAAGGTGTTTCCCTTGGTTTGTTCAGGCTAGTTATTGTTGTAAACGGTCCAACGAGTAAAAACACCTCCCGTGAAACACTTCACCAAGACCAGTTGTGTTGTATTCTTAATTGATAATAATTATCATTCGCTCTAGTGTCTTTTTTCGCATCTGTTAGTAAGCCTCATGTTCAGGAAAACCATTTTTTGGGCCCATCTCGTCTGTGGCGTTCTCTCGGGAATCGTCGTGTTCACGATGTCCTTCACCGGAGTTGCATTGACATACAAGCGCCAGATCGAGCTGTGGGTCGCCGAGCAGCGCTATGTGCCCGAGGCGGAACAGGGGCAAGCACTACCGCTGGAACAGTTGTTACTTATCCTGCAACGCAAACAGCCGGGTGTTGAGGCAGCCGCGCTGGTCATCACGAACGATGCGGGTGCGCCTGTCAGCGTTCGCGCAGGGCGGCAGGGGACTTTGAACCTCAATCCGTATACCGGTGACGCGATGGTGCTGGACGCGCCGCACCTGACAGCATTTTTCCGCTGGAATACCGGCTTCCACCGCTGGTTCAACATTGAAGGCGAAAACCGCGCTATCGCGCGCCAGATCACCGGTATCAGCAATGTGGTTTTTTTCTTCCTGGTGGCCAGCGGCATGTACCTGTGGCTTCCCAGCCTGTGGAAATGGGCGCTGGTCAAGGTGCGCTTGGCATTCCGCTCCAGCTATGCCGATAGCAAGTCCCGTGATTTTCACTGGCATCACATCTTCGGCATCTGGGCGGCGCTCCCACTGCTTGCCGTGGTTTACACCGGTGGTGTGATCTCCTATCCATGGGTTGCAAACCTGATGTACAGGGCGTTTGGTGCAGAAATTCCCGCTCCGCAAGGGCCGGGTGGCGGTCCTGATGGTGGTCAGGGTCAGGGGCAGGGTGGTCAAGGCCAGAGCGGGGTAGGCGGCGGCGAACAGATCGGCAGTGCGAGCACCGTGGCCGGCAACTATCTTGCGCTGAACACACTGATCGACACGGCCATTGCGGAAGCGGACGGCGAGTGGAATCGCTTGAATGTCACGCTGCCGCGCGCTACTGACGCCACGATCCAGATCGAAGTCGACCCCGGCAACGGTGCGCAAGCCCACAAGCGCTTCACCCTCAGCATTGACCGCACTACCGGCACAGTGGCCGGCACGCGTACTTTTGCCGACCAACCGGAAGCGACGCGCCTGCGCAGCATTGCCCGCTTCCTGCACACCGGTGAAGTACTCGGGTTCTGGGGACAAACCATCGCCGGGCTGGCTTCGTTCGCCGCGCTGTTTGGCGTGTGGACAGGTTTCGCGCTGTCGTATCGCAGGTTGATCCAGCCTCTATTGCGCGGTTGACTAACGCTGTCTGCTTGCGCAGTATCCGCCTCCTTTGTGCTCTATTCATGCAGAGGAAACCCATGTCCCGCCGCGCCTTTTCCCTTCTTTCTCCTCTTTTTCTTCTCTCTCTTAGCGCATTACTGCTCAGTCCCTCCCTGTTTGCGCAGGACTCCACCCGTGCTGGTGTCTACACCGCACTGCAGGCACAGGCCGGTGCCAGTGTGTACGTGCGTTCGTGTATTGAATGCCATGGCGCAACCTTGCGTGGCAGTGAAGCCGGTCCTGCACTCGTAGGCCCAGCCTTCTGGAACAAGTGGGGCGGACAGTCGCTGGCGGCGCTGTACCAGATCACGGCATCGACGATGCCGGTCAATAACCCCAATGGTTTCAGCAGCATTGAATACGCAAGCCTGATTGCGTTCGTTTTGCAACAGAACGGATTGCCTGCGGGCGAGACGGCCATGGCGGATAACGCCGGCGCACTTGTTGCGATCACTCTGGAAGAATCGGCAACACCGGTGCGCGTTGCGTCGGTGGTCAACGGTGCCTCGCTTGCGCAGCGCGTGGTCAATGCCGAATGGCTCAGCTACCACGCCGACAGCAACTCCACGCACTACTCGCCCATCGACTACATCAACAAAGACAACGTCGCCAATCTCGAAATTGCCTGGCGCTGGTACACCGTCAACCACGGCCCGCAACCCGAATTCAACTATGAGGCAACGCCGCTGATGGTGGATGGTGTGCTGTACACCACTGCCGGCCGTCGTCGCGATGTGGTCGCGATAGATCCTGTTACCGGGGAAACGCTGTGGATGTACCGGCTTGATGAAGGCAGCCGCCGCGGCCCGCGCGTCAATTCCGGACGCGGCATTGCAATGTGGCGCAACGCAGAAACGACACGGCTGCTCATGATCACGCCCGGCTACCAGATGGTTGCGCTCGATCCTGCCACCGGCCGCCCTGATCCGGCCTTCGGTACCAATGGCATTATTGATTTACGCGTGAATCTTGAAGACCGCTTCGACGTGGATGTCCCCAACATTCCGGTTGGCAGCACCACACCACCGATACTTGTCGGCGACATCATTGTGGTGGGTGCCACCTTCGGCTCCGGCGGCTCGCCTTCTTCTAAACAAGGCGTGGCCGGCAGTATCCGTGGTTACGATGTACACACGGGTGCAATGTTATGGAAGTTCCACACAATTCCGCGGGCCGGCGAATTCGGCGAGGAAACCTGGCGTGACGACAGTGCGGCCTACACCGGCAATGCTGGCGCGTGGGCGACACTGTCAGCCGATCAGGAACGCGGCATCGTCTACATACCAGTTGAAGCGGCCACCGGCGACATGTACGGCGGCCACCGTCCTGGCGACAACTTGTTCACCCAGAGCCTTGTCGCACTTAACGCCAAAACCGGCGAGCGCTTGTGGCACTTCCAGTTCGTGCATCACGATGTCTGGGACTACGATCCGCCGACCGGTCCGGTGCTGGCCGATCTGGTAGTCGACGGGGTAACGATTCCTGCCGCGATTCAGGTGACCAAGCAGGGCATGGTCTACACCTTTAACCGTGTGACTGGCGAACCCGTGTGGCCCATCGTGGAACAGCCGGTGCCGCAGGGCGGTGTACCCGGTGAACAACTGTCACCGACACAGCCAATTCCGACACGACCGGCACCGTTTGAGCGTCTCGGGCTGACCGAAGATGATCTGATCGATTACACACCCGAACTGCGCGCCGAAGCGCTGAAGATTCTCGAAGGCTTTACCTGGGGTCCGTTGTTCACCCCACCGTCCATCGTTGACGAAAACAATGGCGGCACCATCTTCATGCCTGGTTTTGGCGGCGGCGCCAACTGGCAGGGCGTGGCCTTCGATCCAGAAACCAACATGCTGTACATCCCGTCTACTTCGCATCCGATGAAAGTCGGTCTGGGCGAGGACGCGCGCAATACCGAATTTGATTATGCGATGACCTCGCAGGGCATTCCGCTGGACGGTCCCTTCGGATTGCCGATCATCAAGCCACCGTACGGTCGCATCACCGCCATCGACATGAATGCCGGCGAGCATGTGTGGATGATGGCGAATGCCAACACACCGGCGGTGATCCGCGATCATGCAAAGCTGCGGGGTGTTGAGATTCCCGAACGCACCGGTCACGGCGACCGTGGCGCGCTGTTGTTGACCAAGTCGCTGCTATTCGCCGGCGAGGGTTCCGGCTTGTATGGTGGCCAGACTGGCGGCGGCCGCATGTTCCGTGCCCATGACAAGGCCACCGGCGAAATTCTGGCCGAGTTCGAACTGCCGGCCAAACAGACCGGTCTGCCGATGACCTACGCGATTGATGGTGTGCAGTACATCGTTATACCTATCGGTGACGCCGGGCACCCGGGTGAGCTGGTGGCGCTGCGGGTGGGCCCGGGCTAGCCCGGGCCGGGGACAAACCACTTGTGCGCAAATGCAGGCAACTTACGCAGCCTGCGTGCTAGTGGTCTGTCCCCTGTTCCGGGAAACTGGTGTACCATCCGCCACGGTTCCACACCCCAATCATCAATAAAAAATCCGTTCCTCAAGGAGTAAATATGAAAACCGTAATTCGTATTGCCTTTGCCGTTGTGGCCATGGCGTTCACGTTGAATCAGGCCGCGGCGCAGGGTTTTGTGCTGCCCAATATGCAGGTTACCAGCAACGCTTTTGCAGACGGTGCTGTCATCCCGATCCGCTTCACCTCGCACGGTGACAATGTGCAGCCCGACTTCACGATCACCGGCGCACCTGACACAACGGTTAGCTACGCGATCATCATGCATGACATTGAAGTAGCGCTTGGCGGCAACACGGGCGATGTGACCCACTGGGTTGCGTTCAACATTCCCTCGGCGAACATCGCTGAAGGCAGCCTGCCCGAAGGCAGCGTAAACGGTAACAACATCCGCAACATGCCCGGCTACATGGGCTCGGGTGCTCCGCTGCGTGACCGCTTCCACCACTATGTTTTTGAGTTCTATGCACTGAGCGCCAACCTTGAACTGGCTGAAGGCGCCAGCCGTGACGACGTCATGGCCGCCATGCAGGGCAAGGTTACGGCAAAAGCGGCGTATGTAGGCAAATACGCCAACGCCCAGCCTGAGTAAGAACAATTAACAAGAACTGTTGCTTCAAGACAATAGAGTAAAACCATGGAGGGCGATCAGTGGATCGCCCTTCTTGCATCTGAAACTCTCAGAATGGGGTAAAGAAATGAAACTGCAACTCACGCTGCTCGGTAGTGCCTTGCTGTTGGTCACGACTGCACAAGCCCACCACAGCTTCGCACCGCACTTCGATGCGAACAAACCTGTCAGCATTGCCGGTGTCGTTACAGAATTCGAACAACGCAATCCGCATGCTTACTTGCATGTGCGGGCCGAAGACGCCGATGGCCGCACAGTGGAATGGCGCTGCGAAAGCCACGGCGTAACCCAGCTCACTCGCAACGGCATTACACCTGACATGCTGGCCGTGGGTACCGAACTGCGCATCACTGGGTCGCAGCATCGCCGCGCGCCGACTGAATGTTTCTTCGACATGGTATATTTCCCTGACGGCCGCGAATTGAGTGTTAATGGCGCGCGCGGCACACCGGGAGCGGCGGCACCGCAACTCGCGCAGCGTGATTCAATCTTCGGCACGTGGATGCTGCAGCCCACCAACCGGCCCACAAGCGGGCCGCAATCCATGATGGATTTCCTGACGGATGCCGGCAAAGCTGAAGTCGTAAAATATGATCCGTTCACGATGGACCCAACTTACCGCTGTGAACCCCTGGCAATCCGTCGCGGCTGGTTTGCACCCGGCACCCCGATGGCCATCCGGCAGCAGGGCGACGACATCGTGATACAGCATGAGTGGATGGACATCGAACGCGTGGTGCACATGAATCAGGCGGCAGCACCGGAAGGAACGCCTGAGGCGATTCTCGGATATTCACGGGGTCGCTGGGAAGGTGACACGCTGATTATCGAGACAGACCATTACAACCAGGGCGTGCTGAACCAGTTTGTTGAAGTGGCGGGTGAGCCGATGCGCGGCCTGTTGCATTCCAACGCGCTGCGCACCGTTGAGCGCATTACCTTTGATGCCGCAGCCAACAGGTTCAACCTTGTGATAGAACACTACGATCCGGTGTTTTTCACGCAAGATTTTCCGATAAGTGAAGCGTTGTATGCGCCGTCCGATCTGGAAATAAAACCTTTCGGCTGCATACCTGAGCAATTAAAGTAGCAGCATTGGGGAAAGGAGCGCGAGAACGGAATTGCCATGACCTTGCTTAGCCCTGAACTGCTGTTCTTTCTTGCCTGTGTTGCGCTGCTGACCGGGTTCATCAAGGGGGGCATGCCCGCGTTGGGCCCCTTGGTCGCAACGCTGGTCGCGTTGATTTTTCCGACGCGGCCCGCATTGGGCATCACTGTCATCTTGTTCCTGATCGGGGATACAGCCGCGGTCTGGTTGTATTGGCGGCGAGCCAATTGGCAGGAGTTGCGCAAGATGCTGTTGCCAGTACTTATCGGTATCGGTGTCGGCGGTGTGGTGCTGACCAGCCTCGATAACCGTACTCTCGGGCTGACCATCGGGGTAATCATCTTGCTGTTGGTCAGTTTTGAACCGCTACGCCCACGTTTGTCGGAGTGGGCGCTGGCGCATCAGGATATTGCACGCACCACCACCGGCACGCTCGCCGGGTTTGCCACAACCATCAGCAATTCCGCAGGTCCCATCCTCAATATCTATTTCCTGCTGCTGAAGCTCGACAAGCATGCCTTCATCGGTACGGCGACGATGTTTTTCTTTTTCGCGAACGCCTCCAAGGTGCCGATTTTCCTGTATCAGGGAATCATTGAGGCAAGGTATCTGGGCTCACTGCTGCTGGTCGCGCCGCTGATCTATGCCGGCGCGTTCTTCGGCCGCAAATTCCTGATCTGGATTCCGCAACTGTGGTTCAACCGTGTCGTGCTGTTCTTCACTGCAGTGGCGGCGGTTTTGCTGATTGCCACCAATTACTGAAGCAGGTGGTCGTGGTGCAGCCTGAAAGTCCTTCTTGATTCGTTGTTCTGGACACCCACTCAGGTTTTTATTGAACGCGATGCTGCAGCGAAAGGGCCGCCTTGGGGTGTCGTTTTTCACCTCCGCTCAGGACCGCCCTACAGAGCACATCTCACCCTTGCGGGGACGCAACCCCGCAAAGTGCGCTTCCTTCGCTGGTCGGCGCAAAACGTCACCCCAAGTCGTCCCCTGAAGCTTTAACTGCAATTCCCGTGGGTGGCAAAACCTGCGCAGATTCGGACACGTGCGGAATATAGAGCAGGTCCTTATGGCGCCGATCCTGACACACACGGGAACCCGAGGAATTCCTGAGAGGGAGGGCCGGGGATAATTTTTTGCGGAGCCCGTCCGCGAGCGGCGCACTTTGCCGGGTTGCGTCCCGGCAAGGGTTAGATTGAGCGCTGAAGTCGACCGCCAGGAGGGCGGAGCAAAAAATTATCCCCGGCCAAGCCCTCCCAACTGAAGCAACGCGCCAAGTTCAACCCGAGTGGGTGTCCAGCATGCCTGGCTGCCCCGTGCTACTCCGTCCCGCAGGCAAAGCTCGCCGCAGCATTGATATCCCCGCTGCCGTCGTAACGCGGCCACAGCGGATAGTGGCAAACGGGACGGGTGCGGCCGGCGGTGGCCATGTTGGCATCGCTGGCCACGAGTTCGCCGGGTGCTTCCCCGCGTTCCACCCAAGCTTCCAGTGCATCCAGCGAGGCAATGCGCGCGTTAAACACACCGGTTACATGGCCCATGCCGGGAATCGTGTAGAACTTCACAAACTCGCCCAGCCCCTCACCGTAGCGGCCGACCAACCGGTTGTAGTACTGGATCGAACTGTACGGCGTGATGAAATCGTCAACGAGACCGTGGAAATAAATCAACTTGCCGCCCTTGGTACGGAAGCGGTCGATAGCAACGCTGTTGGCGCTGATGCGCTTGGCAACGTCATTGATGCGGCCTGCGTATTGTGCCGGATCGTAGTCTTCGAACACATTCAGAGTCAGATCCTGCGCGATGGCGAAACGGTTGGTGGCATCGCCGGGGCTCGCTTGCAATGCCTGCCGCGGCCCTTCTGCGCCGAGAATCGCCATACCGCCGTCGCGGAAAGTTGAACCTTCAAACGGTGTCCATTTGGGAAACACGGCGGTGGTGATGTCGTCGTTGAAAATCGGGAAGCCGGTTTCGTACGGCGTGTCGAAACTGTTGAGCGCGCCGATCTGCGCATCGGCCAGACAAGCATCGCTGACATTCGCACCGTTGGCACAGCGCAGCGGATTTTCGCTGGTGAGCAGTTTAAACGCGGCAGTTGCCGTTTGGCACGCAGTAACGTTACTGATAATGCCGTCGGTACCGCCGTCCAGTGCATCGCAGGCTGCATACACTTTGCCCACCAGAAAATCAGCTTCCTGCTGGTTCAGCCAGCCGGCGTCGCCATCGGCCATCATCGCTTTGGCAACTTGCAGTGCAGACAAATGCAGCATCAATACGTTATGCGCAGGATAGCCGGCAACCACGCCGTCATAGTCGTCGGGGTAGCGCTGCACGGCATCAAAGCCTTCATGGCCGCCCTGCGAGCCGCCGATGAAATAATTGCGTTCAGAAGCGGCACCGTAGCGGGCCTGCACCAGTTGCATGGCCACATCATGCGTTTTCTTGATCTGCATGTGCCCGTAGTTGTCCATCGCTTCATCATTCAGGAAGAAGCGGCCATCGAAGCCGACAGTACTCTGGTGGCCAGAATCGCTGCCCAGTGTTACGTAGCCGCGTGCGAGCGGGGTCTGTTCAGCATCCGGTTGTTTGGCGTAACGCCCAAGCCCGGAGACGACTGTACCGTTCAGCCCGCCACCGCCGAGTTGCAGGGTTTTGCGGTTCCATTCACTCGGCAAGTTCACTTCGAAATTGATATCGGGTGCAGTGTAGGAAGCCGGATGAATCGCACCGAGCACCTTGCAGTATTCACCGTTGGCATTGTTCTCCGTCGTGGCGGCAATCAGTTCAGCGGAGGTAATGCTGGCGCCGGTAGTCGGCAAGCCGATGGCCATGGCCGGGATGCCCAGGCTGGCAAGCTGCGCACAGGCATCGGCAGCGGATAGCGCAGGTGTCTCTGTCTCTGGCGCAGTACCAGTGCCACCGTTACAGGCCGCAAGAACCAACACGGTAGTGAGGAGTACAGGACGCAAGGTTGCTGTGGGTGCCATGGGAGGACTCTCCGGATGTAGTTATTGTGGGATGTAACTTACAAGGAAACGCCAAACGAGGACAGCACTGAATATTCAGCGCAGGCTGTTTCCGTAAGAGAATAAGCCAACCGTGGTCAGCGCGGTCAGCACCGCCAGCCAGTGGTACAGGTTCAGGCTTTCACGCAACAGCAAGGCACCAACAATGACCGTGGTTGTGATGATCGATAACACGGCATAGAGGATGTAACTGGATGCGCCATATTGTGAATAAAGCATATTGAAACCGATATAGGTCAGGAACAGGCCGAAGCCGCTGACTGCAGCCCAGAGCAGGTTCTGGCGCAGTGTAGCTCCGTAATTTACGACGCCGAAGAATGGTGCCGAGGCCATGCACAACAGTACGCACATGACCAGCGCAATGGTGATGAACACGAAGGAGTTTTCCACACCGGCCGATTTGCGCTGACCGAATGCAAAGAAGCCGTTGCCAACAGCGGCGAGCAGGGCGAAGAGCAGGGGACCGAGAACTTGCATGGGAAGTAATCCTACCGGCTGATGAGCTCGATGCCCAGCCCCCAGCTGTTGCTGTGGTTGTAATAGTCCACCAGGTCGCTGTTGTAGCCGGTACGGGTCCACAACTGCACGGGCAGTCCGAAAAAGTTGGTCGTCAGTTCCAGCGTGGTCGTGTTGTTTTCAAACAGTGCGGCATACCCGGTTTCCTGGGTCAGTTGCACCTTGTTGAAACAGATCGGCAGAGTCCCGAGCAGGCAGCGGCTGGCATTGAAACGGTACTGGAGATCGAGACTGATGCCGGCGTAGCGGTTGCGCGGGCGTGCTTGGGTGCCACCGTCTTCCCAGGTGTTGTATTCCTCTTCGCGCCCCTGCAGCGGACCCGAGTTGAGGAAATGGCGTGTTTCCAGCAGGGAGACGAGATTGTCGGTCCACGCGCGGCGCCAGTTGATGGACGTATAGTCCCAGCCCCGGCTGAGACTGTCGCGCACGTACCAGCGCGGCTCACCGTTGGCTTCGAAGACATCGCCTTCGCGCAGGAAACTTTCCTCCGAGTGAATGCGTTGGCCATTGGATTCGTGGCCGATGCCGAAATCCATCCAGTTGTCTTCAGAACCCCACAAGCGGAAAAACGTTTCCGGATTGAACGCGCGCGCGACCACCGGTGACGAATCGCGCGAGTTGACGTACTGGGAGAAGCGGCCCGTGAAGGACATATACATTTGGAGGAAATATTCGCTATCGCCCGGCACGAACTGTTCAATGGTTTCTGCAACGCGGTCGTAAGACGTATTGATGGTGGCGGCATTCGGGAAGAGCGGGTGCTTTGTTGAAATTTTGAAGTCCATGAACAGGCTGTTGATGTCATCGCTGTCGGTGCGCGCGAGCAAGCGGTTGGGTTCGTGGCTGGTCAGCCCGCTGTTCGAGGCCAGTACACGCTGGCGCATCAGCGAGGTTTCGCTGGCGGTGGCAAAATCGGCAGTCACCAACAGGGCCAGCACTGGCAGCAACAGGCCGGAGTCGTCCAGATCAGTGCAATTCACATACTCCACCGCACCCTCGGCCGTGTCGGCATACAGGAGCTTGGCATTGGTACGTAGCACGTCGGGCGTGATATGCAGCTTCAACGTTTGTCCCTTGTGCCGGATTTCCAGACGACGGTAGTCCACGCGTGGCTGGCTGGGCAGGCGCTCCCGGGTGCAGTCGCCGAGGTCAAGCGCGTCGAAGCGGCTCTGGATGAACTCCGCTTCCAGTTCGCTGAGGCGGCCGGCGTTGCCATCGTGATCAAGCAGGAACAGTTCCGACTGGGCAGCAACCGGTGTGGTCAGCAACAAGGTGACCAGCGATGTGAGGGTGGCAAGGATAGGGCGGAAATTCATGGTGACTCCTTGAATACAAGATCCGTGGACTGCAGATCCGGAAACGGGCAAGGTGGAGGAAAGCTGCAACAATGCTGAACCGGAGTTGAACGGGGCAGGCGGCTGTCAGGCAGGTGTTTTCCAGCAGAAGCTAACCTGACTACAATGCGGGCATTGGCTATAACATTTATTGCAAAAGGAAAGCCGCCATGATTCGTCTGGTTTCCAGTCTTCTTGCACTGTGCCTTGTTGCCGGCTGTGCCGTCAATCCCGTTACCGGTCGCAACGAACTCAATTTTGTGTCCGAGGAACAGGAACGCAGCATCGGTGCCCAGCAGTATGGTCCGTCCCAACAAGGGCAGGGTGGTGAGTATCGCGCCGACGCTGAACTCACCGCATACGTCAATGAAGTGGGGCAGCGCGTTGCAGCAGTCAGTGACCGCCCTCTCGACTATGAATTCGTTGTGCTGAACAACGGGGTACCCAACGCTTGGGCATTGCCCGGCGGCAAGATTGCGGTGAACCGTGGTCTGTTGCTCGAACTTAACAGTGAAGCGGAACTCGCGGCCGTGCTCGGCCATGAAGTGGTACACGCGGCGGCACGGCACGGTGCACAGGCTATGACGCGCGGTACGCTGTTGCAAGGTGCACTCGTGGTGGGTGCCATCGCTACTGCCGACAGTGAGTATTCCGACTATGTGGTGGGAGCCTCGCAACTTGGCGCGCAGCTGATCAGCCAGCGCTACGGTCGCGATGCCGAACGCGAATCAGATTACTACGGCATTCAGTACATGGTGCGCGCCGGTTACGATCCGAGTGCCGCGGTCAGTCTGCAACAAACTTTCGTCCGTCTCTCAGAGGGCCGGGATCCCGGCTGGCTCGAAGGCATGTTTGCCAGCCACCCGCCGTCGCAGGAGCGGGTACAGAACAATCAGGCGCTCGTTGCTGAACTCATGCCGCAGCTAAGCGGGCGCGATCTGGAAGTAGGCGAGACGCGCTACCAAGAGGCCATTGCGCAACTAAAGGACAGCAAGCCCGCATATGATCTGTTCGATGAGGCGGAGCGTGCCATTACTGACGATGATCTGGAAATCGCCATGGGCAATGTGGATGAGGCGATTACGCTCGTACCTACAGAAGCGCGCTTCCACGGCTTGAAAGGCGATATTCTGATCTATCAAAAACGCTATCGTGCAGCGCTTGGCAGCTATAACGAGGCGCTCGAATACGACAACAACTATTTCGACTATTACCTTGGCCGCGGTGTAGCCCATGCGCGGCTCAACGAAAACCGCGAGGCGCGCGCCGATCTGGAGCGCAGTTCGAATCTGCTGCCTACCGCTATCGCGATGAACGAGCTCGGCAAGTTATCAGTCATCGACGGCGACCGGCTTGCCGCAAAACAGTATTTCCAGCAAGCAGCCAGTGCCCAGGGTCTTGTTGGTCAGGAAGCGCAGGGCGCTTTCATTCGTCTTGATGTGGAAGACAATCCGGCCACCTATGTGGAAGCTCAGGTGTTCGCGGATGAACGTGGCCGCATTCTGGCGCGGGTCAGCAATCGCAGCGGTGTAGTGTTGAGCAATGTACGGGTGGATTTTGCGGTTGTTATTGAGGGAGCAATTCGCCGCCAGAGTCGTATGCTGGCGAGTCTGCAGGGCGGCACTTACACCGATCTCGCTTCCGGCATAACCTTTCCCGAAGGCTCAACCTGGACTGCAGACATGATGAGTGCCGAGGTGGTGGCGGCACAGCCGTAATTGGGTTCTGGACACACACTGTGGGCTTCGGCGCAAATGGCCGCGACAGAGTTTGTCGCGTCCCTCTCAGGAATCGGTGGGGTTGTGTGTCAGGACATAGTCCAGAAAGCGCTTCAATTCCTGCACTGGTTGATAACCAGTCACCTGGTAACCGCCGGCGATGAAGGCTGGTACGCCACTGATCTGGTAAGCACGTGCCCGGTTCCACTCCGCGTCCAGCGCTGCGCTGAAACTGCGTTCCTGCAGTGCGGTGCGCGCTGAGTTCACATCAAGGCCGGCTTCCTGCACCACATCCACCAACACCTTTTCATCAGCCAGATTCCGGTTGTGCACAAAATACGTCCGGTACAGCAGTGGTATCAGCGCCTCTCCCCCCGTTTGAGTTCTGGCCCACAGCGCCAGCTCCTGTGCCAGCCGGGTGTTAAAGGTGCGGTCGCGTTCACCATGTTCCAGCCCGAGTTCATCCAGCATCAGGTTGATGCGTTTGTGGGCAGCGTCCAGATCCATGCCGCGCAACAGTTCTGTCAGCAGCAGGCCTTCAGGTGGCGTGGTGGGGTGCAGCGGAAACAGTGCCCACGTAACGTTTATTGCGCGTTCCGCTTGTAGTTTCCGCACAGCACCGTAGGCCAAGTAACACCAGGGGCAGACGAAGTCGACGAAGATTTCGAGTTGGGCAGGGGGTGTATGCATGTTCATGCGTTGGCTTTCTTGACGAGTTCACGGAAACGGTGCGGGTCGGGCAGGCCCTGAAGATCGATCTCGGCGACATCCCCCGAGGTGTATACCGAAATCTGCCCCACGCCGAACATGCGGTTGAACAGGGATTGGTACACTTTCACGGTGCGTATGCTGTTGATGTCGAGTTCGATTCTTTCCTTGCTGAACAAGCCGCGCTCCAGCATCACGCTGCTGCCATCGGTTTCCAGGGTGGTAGATTTACACTGCAAGTACCACCACAGCAGGATCAATACGCCGACGCCAGCCGCGATCAGGATCACGGCCGCGATAAAACCGAGGGGATTGCTTTTGAACATCGTGGGATGTTCAGAGTAGGTATTGCTCACGCAAGGGATCCTGTTGTTGGAAAGACAAGTTGCAAAAAATTGTTCCAGAGCAGGATAAGGTCTCGCGCCGGTGGTTTCAAGATCAGCTTTCCGGCTCATCCTTTTCGGTCACCGTGAGCCAGTCCAGCACTACACCGGAAATGGCGTTGTAGCGCGCAATGCGATAAATAATCCGCATCAGTTGCGGTCGGGTACGAACATGGGGTTCCTCGGCGCGGGGGATGAACCACAACAAGACTGCGGCGCGGAGCAGTCCGCTGGTGAGAAACACGATGAACAGCGCCGAACCGGTCTCAAAGGGCAGCCATGAGGCCAGCCAAGGCGCGATGCTGGCCAGATAGCCGCCGGCAATGCCTCCACAGAATACAGCAGCAGCCGAGATGCCAGCTTGCACCGCGGCATAGGTCGCGAAATTGGTGTGATGCGGCCGGATGTCGTACAGATAGTTGGCAGTGGTCAGGTTAAAACCGCTCCAGGCCAAACCTGACACGGCCTGTATGGCCAACACATAATAGAAATTGGCGGAAAACAACCACAGAATTGGCACGATTGGGATTGCGGCACTACAAAGCAACATCACCAACCGGTTGCCGTGTTTGTCACTGACCCGGCCCCACCAGCGCAGCATGAAGAATTGAGTGGCGATATAGACCATCTGGGTCAGGCTGTATTCGAAATAGGAGAGCTCCAGTTCATTGAGCATGTACACCGCGAAGAAGGGGCCGGAGATTGCGACCATGCCCTGCATGCCGGCGACAAAAAAACTGTAGTTGCGAAAGGTCTCGTCGTGCAGTGCTTGACCAATGATGCGTAGTGTCGAGAAAAATACGTTGGCTTCAGGCAGCACTGGCTGCGGTTCGGGATCGTGCATCCGCCACAAGTAGAGGCAGGACATGGCGCGGCCGGCCGCAGCCGCGAGAAACAACAGGAAGAAACCTGCCCCTGCAAAGCCTATGTTGTCAGCAAAGGTGAGAAACGACCCGCCGACCAGAAAGACGGCAAGCGAGGTGGCCATCGTCAAGCGCGTGCGTTGCGCGAAGAACACTCCGCGCTGTTTCTGCGGCACTATGCTGCCCATCCATGCGCGCCATTGTGGCTGAATCAGGTTGGACGCAGCATGGTAGAGCACGATCAGCATGATCAGGGTCTGTACGACGTCTGCTTTTCGCAGCACAGCAACGAGGGCCAGGCACAGCATCAGCCCGGTTTGCAGGATGGCGGTGAACACCACAATTCTACGGCGCGTCAAAAAGCTGCCAAGCCATACCGACACAAGCTGCATCAGTGAACCGAGTAGTTGCGGGAAGGCGGTCAGGATGCCCATCTGTACGTTGGTGGCCTGCAAGTGCAGGGCAAACGCGTTGATGTAGTTATCGCAGGTGGCCGTCATCGCCGAGGAGGCCACCGCTTCCTTCTGGGAGTGGTCGAGTGTCTTCAGCAGGCGATGATGCGCGTGGTCGCTGGGTTGCTCATCCTGTGGATTGATGTGTGAATCGTTGACAGCCATGCGCATGCAGATGTACTTAGTGCAATTCGGGTGACAGAGCGTTAAATTATGGCGCATGCACACCACTCCCCGAAAGGATAATTCATGAACAAAGCGATTGTGATCGCACAAACCGGTGGTCCGGAGGTATTGGAGTACCGCGATGTCACCCTTGCCAAGCCAGGCAAGGGCGAAGTGCAGATCAAGGCGCGTGCCATTGGTGTCAATTTCATCGACATCTATCACCGCACCGGGCTGTATCCGCAGCCACTGCCGTTCACGCCTGGCGGGGAGTTGTGCGGCGACGTCGTGGCGGTCGGCAAGGGCGTCAAGGATTTCAAGGTCGGTGACCGCGTTGGTTGTGCCACCGCGAGCCACGGCTGCTATGCCGAACTCGCCAACGTCGACGCGAGCCGGGTCGTGAAGATTCCCTCCGGCATCGCCGATGAGATCGCCGCCGCGATGCTACTAAAAGGCATGACGGCACAATACCTGCTGCGGCAGGTCTACAAGGTTGGCAAGGGCGACACGATTTTGGTCCACGCCGCTGCTGGCGGTGTCGGTCTTATCCTCTGCCAATGGGCCAATGCGCTGGGCGCTACTGTTATCGGCACCGTCAGTTCACCTGCGAAAGCCAAACTCGCCAAAGCCAACGGGTGCCACCATCCGATCATTACGACGCAGAAAGACTTCGTCTTGGAAGTGAAGCGTATTACAAAGGGAGCACTGCTTCCCGTCGTTTATGATTCGGTTGGCGCCGCAACCTTCCCGGCCAGCCTCGACTGTTTGCGCCCGCGCGGGTTGTTCGTCACGTATGGCAATTCCTCCGGGCCGGTGCCGCCCTTCAGTCCCGCGTTACTGGCGCAAAAAGGTTCGCTGTACATGACGCGACCAACATTATTCAACTTTGTCAGTACCCCGAAGGCCTTGCGCAAGGTAGCGAAGGATTTGTTCAGGGTCGTCAAGAAGGGGAAGGTCAAGATCAGTGTGAACCAGCGGTATCCACTTGCCGATGCGGGGAAGGCGCATGAGGATTTGGCGGCTCGGAAAACTACGGGGAGTATTGTGCTGATTCCTTGAGGTGCTGCAGCTTGCTAGATTTCTTCGAATTCCCATTCAATCGGAACGTGGTCGCTGAGTTCTTTCCAGTGGCCAAAATCTTGTACCTGGATCTTGCGGTTGATAAGAAAAATGGAACAAACCACTTTAGCGACGTCTCCAGCCTAAGGTTCATTTCCACGGGTTGCAACTCCGTTATTGGTTCTGGATACCCACCTTTGGCATTCGCGCTCAGGCCGGGACAGGGTAGTGCATTGCCGGGACCGTAGACGCACATCCGTGTGCACTTCGACTCGGGCCATCCCCGGCCAGGCCCTCACAGCTAAAGTTAGGTAACACGCTCAACCTAAGTGGGTGTCCAGAACCCGCTAGAATTCTAACCGGCTCACTGTTGCTAAAAATTCAAACTGAACTACTACCCCCCGCTTTCGCGGGAATGACGAATGGGCACTGTTCCGCTAGACTTGCCGCCTTTTCAGCCGGACCCAAACCAATGAGCAAACCCTACAGCATGATGCCCGAATGGGCGCCGCAGCAGGCGGTGATGATGGCGTGGCCGCATGAGGGGACGGACTGGGAGCCATGGCTGGAGGCTATTGAGCGGGATTATGTGGAACTCGCTTCTGCGATTGCAGGGGAAGTTGTGCCGTTGATCTTGTGTCGTGATGCCGAACATAAATTACATATTGAAGCGCTGCTTAAAGGGCGCTGTGTGCATGCACCGCTGCTGGTCGTCGCGCCTTACAACGATACCTGGTGCCGCGATTATGGGCCGGTAACGCTATCATCGGCGGGAAACATGCAACTGCTCGACTTCCAGTTTCACGGCTGGGGTTCCAAGTACGATTCAGATCTGGACAACAACATCAACCAGAGTCTCGCTGCATATTGGCAATCACCGCTGCGTACCATTGAGTATGAACTGGAAGGGGGCAGCATCGAGACTGATGGCTGCGGTACGCTGCTGACGACAACGCATTGTTTGCTGGACAGCAACCGCAACAAAAGTTTCACGCGCGAGCAGGTGGAAAAATTTGTGCTCGGACAGTTGGGGCTAGATCGCATCGTATGGCTAAGCGAAGGCGCATTGATCGGTGACGACACCGACAGCCATATCGACAACCTCGCACGCTTTTGCGATGTACACACAATTGCGTATGCGACTTGCTCAGTGAAGGATGATCCGCATCATGCTGCATTGCTGGCGATGGAAAAAGAGTTGACGGCACTGCGCAAGCGCGATGGCAGCGCGTATCGTTTAGTACCGGTTGAGTTGCCCGCACCGCAGTACAACGAAGAGGGCAAACGCCTGCCCGGCAGTTACGTGAATTTTCTGATTGTGAACCGAAGTGTGCTGGTGCCGGTATTTGGCTGTCCGCAAGACGCTGCCGCGCTGAACGCAATGCAACAGTGTTTCCCGGGTCGGCGCATCGTGCCGGTACCTGGCGGCAACCTGATACGGCAATTCGGCGGACCGCACTGTGCTACCATGCAACTACCTGTAAATACTCTAAAAATTCTGTAATAGCAGCCACTGCTAGTCATATAACTGGAAGGAAATGAGCCATGACCCTGCGCGCCGCCGTGGTCCAGCAATGTGCCTGGCCCGACAAACAGCAAAGTCTTGCCGAAAGCGAACGCCTCCTTGCTGATCTCGCCAAAAAGCATCAGCCTGAGTTGGTATTGTTCCAGGAACTGCACACCACGCATTACTTCTGCCAAGTAGAAGATCCGGTTCAGTTCGACATGGCTGAGGCGCTGGACGGGCCGAGCGCGCAACGTTTGTCCGCGCTCGCCAAAAAATACAACTGCGTGTTGGTTGGCGGCATCTTCGAAAAGCGCGCGCCCGGTGTGTTTCACAATACCGCACTGGTGTTCGACAAGGATGGTTCGCTCGCCGGTTACTACCGCAAGATGCACATCCCGGATGATCCCGCGTTTTATGAAAAATTTTATTTCACGCCCGGTGATGCGCTGCGCAACGATGGCAAGAGCGGCTTCACACCGATTGCGACAAGTGTTGGCAAGCTGGGGGTGTTGATCTGCTGGGACCAGTGGTACCCGGAAGCGGCACGTTTGATGACTCTCGCTGGTGCCGATATTTTATTGTATCCCACTGCCATTGGCTGGGACCCGCACGACGACGCCGCAGAGAAGCAGCGGCAGAAGCAAGCCTGGACCTTGATCCAGCGATCACATGCCGTAGCCAATCATCTGCCGGTTCTCGTTGCCAACCGTGTTGGCCATGAAGCTGACCCATCCGGCCAACACAATGGCATCACGTTCTGGGGCGGCAGTTTCATCGCCGGCCAGCAGGGTGATCTGCTCGCTGAAGCTGATGCTGAAACGCCGGGTTATCTCGTCACTGATCTTGATTTGACGCGGACTGAAAAGTTGCGGCGCATCTGGCCCTATTTCCGCGACCGCCGCATTGATGCTTACAGTGGCCTGACGAGCCGCTTCCTGAAATAAACCAACGCGGTATCGAAGGCTCCTTTTGTCGGAAACAGGTGCATGAGTCGAAATGACTGACAAGGGCCTTCGAACCGAACCCCTCCGGCATTGCCCTGAACGTGGATCATTTCACCGCAAAAAACCACAGCTTGATGCCGTTTGCGGAGCGGGCGCCGCTGCCCACGAAAATGTTCTTGTTGAGCCAGTCGTATTTGCCGTCGGGTGCCTTGAAGCGCGGGTTGGTGCGGAAGTAATACGTGGCTGGATCCACTTCTTCGCCTGCTGCGAGTCGTTGCATCACCTCCACAGGACCATGCCGTAGTCCGTAGTTCTGCACCTGAATGACGACACCGTCGTCAGTCTGGATTGCATAGGTGGCTTCCACCTGGGTGACTCCATCGCCGCGCGTGTATTGCCAGTCGGCGGCACCGATGCTTACAAAAGTGCCCTTGATACGCGGCCCTTCAAAGTGACCATCGAGAATCGGAATGATGCGGCGCTGCCCTTCATAGGTAGGGCCAATCTGCACGGGTGCAGCCAGCCGGGCCTCGGCGGCAAACACAAATTCAAGTTGGGGAATGAGCATGAACTGATATTTACCGAAAGTTGCTGTGGGGAAAAGGTTATTCCAGATAAGGAATCAAACGGCCGAGAATGATGACGCTCATCCAGATCAACAGAGACAAAGCAGCAATAACCTTGGCCGGGAAATCAGCCTGTTCGCCGTCAGCGAGTTTGCTCAGCTTGGTGTGTTCACCAAACCAGAACCACAGCGCGTTGATGCCGGCCAGTACGATCAGCGCCATCTTCCACTGGAAAGCAATGTTGTAGTAGTAACGGAAGGGATCGCCGGCGAAAAAGAAAATGCCGGTGATCAGGTTGATGCCAAAACCGATCATCACGTAGGGAATCAGGGTCAGCGCGCCTTTCATCGGTATAAAGCGGGCAATGCCTAGAACGCGCATGTCGATGGCAACCAGGCCGCCGAACAGCACGGACAAGCCGAAGAAATGGAAATTTTCCATAAACGGCCAAGCCCAGAAGGTGTCGCGCATGAAGACACCCAACCAGGTGTCGCTGAACCATGCCAAAGTATCGTCGCTCATAATTTTCTCCCCGTACTCAAGAGTAGGCCATCAGGCGGCCGGTGATGATTGCGCCGATCCAGCAGAACAGCGTCAAGCCGCCGAACAGTTTGGCGGTGGCTTCAGGACCACCTGCTCGATAGTTGATCATCATGAGTTTCATGAACACACCGCCGATCGCCAGCAGCGACAGCTTCATGATGAACACGATCTGAAAGGTGTATTCCGTGGCGTGCGAAACGTAGAGGGCCAGGCCCGAGATCAGGTTGATGCCGAAGCCAATCCAAGCGGCGGGGAA
>CAMDML010000011.1 GCA_945902215.1 Klebsiella pneumoniae
TCCTTAGAGTGCCCACCCGAAGTGCTGGCAAATAAGGACAAGGGTTGCGCTCGTTACGGGACTTAACCCAACATCTCACGACACGAGCTGACGACAGCCATGCAGCACCTGTCTCAGAGTTCCCGAAGGCACCAATCCATCTCTGGAAAGTTCTCTGGATGTCAAGACCTGGTAAGGTTCTTCGCGTTGCATCGAATTAAACCACATGCTCCACCGCTTGTGCGGGCCCCCGTCAATTCATTTGAGTTTTAATCTTGCGACCGTACTCCCCAGGCGGTCAACTTATCGCGTTAGCTGCGCCACCAAAGACACGAAGGTCTCCAACGGCTAGTTGACATCGTTTACGGCGTGGACTACCAGGGTATCTAATCCTGTTTGCTCCCCACGCTTTCGCACCTCAGCGTCAGTATTGAGCCAGGAGGCCGCCTTCGCCACCGGTATTCCTCCACATATCTACGCATTTCACCGCTACACGTGGAATTCTACCTCCCTCTCTCATACTCTAGCCAAACAGTATCGGATGCAGTTCCCAGGTTGAGCCCGGGGCTTTCACACCCGACTTACTTAGCCGCCTACGCGCGCTTTACGCCCAGTAATTCCGATTAACGCTTGCACCCTCTGTATTACCGCGGCTGCTGGCACAGAGTTAGCCGGTGCTTATTCTGTGGGTAGCATCAATTCCGCTGCGTATTAAACAGCGAACCTTTCTCCCCACTTAAAGTGCTTTACAACCCGAAGGCCTTCTTCACACACGCGGCATGGCTGGATCAGGGTTGCCCCCATTGTCCAATATTCCCCACTGCTGCCTCCCGTAGGAGTCCGGACCGTGTCTCAGTTCCGGTGTGACTGATCATCCTCTCAGACCAGTTATGGATCGTCGCCTTGGTAGGCCTTTACCCTACCAACTAGCTAATCCAACGCAGGCTCTTCCAATAGTGCAAGGTCTTACGATCCCCTGCTTTCCCCCTTAGGGCGTATGCGGTATTAATCCGAGTTTCCCCGGGCTATCCCCCGCTACTGGGTAGATTCCTACGCGTTACTCACCCGTCCGCCGCTCGCCGCCAGAGTTGCCCCCGCGCTGCCGCTCGACTTGCATGTGTTAGGCCTGCCGCCAGCGTTCAATCTGAGCCATGATCAAACTCTTCAGTTTTAAAGCTTTCGGTAACAACCAACCTAAGCAAAGCTTACGCTAGCCACTACCTGATTCTTTTAATGTCCGAAGGACACGACTCAATTTAAACAACTTACTTTTAAGCCAAGTACAAAGACCCGAGCCGAAGCCCAGACCAACGTACTGAATGAATTAACAGTGTTGCTTACTCTTGAGTCTTTTATCGTTAAGACAAAAGCCCAACAGCAAGCGCCCACTTCTATTACTTGATCGTTCTGTTAAAGAGCTATTCCAGGGGAAACTGACCGGCCTTTTTTACCGCTCAACAACCCCACGCAGACCCTCGCCTGCGGAGAGCGCGCATTATACTCACCAGACTCAAACTGACAAGGGGAATGGGGGAAAAAGATTTGAGGGGGACAAACCCTCGGGAAGTCAGGGCTTGTAGTATAGGTGGAACAGCTTTTTTCCCCTTCGTACAAGGAAGTATCGACCGAACAGAGCCTGCCCTTGAAGAAGCAGAGTTGCGGGGTCGGAAATCTTTTCGCCGTTAATGCTCACGGCCCCGTTACAGATGAACTCCCTTGCCATTTTATTGGACGCTGCCAATTCACTTGCAACCAATGCTTCCACAAGCCCCATGGATTGCACCTGATGCAAGGATGATGGCAAGCCATCAAGGCGTAGCTGTGCGAAATCACTTTCAGTCAAGGATGTTATGTTGTCACTGAACAAGGCCTGACTGATGCGTTCGGCAGCCATCAATCCCTCTTTGCCGTGCACCAACTGTGTAACTTCGCGGGCCAATATTCCCTGTGCTTCAGGCCGACCTGCGGCAGACTGGTCACGAAGCTCAATCTCATCAATTTCCGCTGGCTCGATAAACGTGAAAAATCGGAGAAATTTGTAAACATCGGCATCTGCAGTATTGATCCAGAACTGATAGAAGGCGTAACAGGAGGTTTTCGCCGGGTCGAGCCAGATAGTTCCTTCTTCGGTCTTGCCGAATTTGCCACCGTCAGCCTTCGTCACCAACGGCAAGGTGAGTCCAAAAACCTGATGCTGATTCAGGCGCCGGGTCAAATCGATACCAGCTGTAATGTTTCCCCATTGGTCACTTCCCCCAATCTGCAAAGAGCAGGAGTAATCCCGGTTAAGCACGGCGAAATCCAACGCCTGCAAAATCATATAGGTGAACTCGGTGAAAGAGATGCCCTCACCATCACGCTCGATCCTCTGTCTGACACTTTCTTTCTGAATCATGGCGTTGACGGAAAAATGCTTGCCAATGTCGCGTAAAAACTCGAGAGCAGTTAAATCCCCAGTCCAATCCAGGTTGTTTACGACGAGCGCGGAATTGCCAGCACAATCAAAATCGATGAAGCGAGAAACTTGAGCTTTGATCTTGCTCGTCCACTCCGCTGTTACTTCCAGCGAATTGAGCTTCCGCTCTTTTGACTTGAAACTCGGATCGCCGATCATCCCGGTGGCCCCACCAACCAGCGCAATAGGCTTGTGGCCAGCCTCTTGAAAACGCCGTAAAGCAAGTAATGGCACCAGTGAGCCAATGTGAAGACTGTCGGCCGTCGGATCAAAACCACAGTAAACGATGCGACTTCGTTCGTTCAGATGTGATTCCAGCTCCTCCTCAGCCGTGATCTGGCTGACCAGCCCCCTGAGTTTGAGGTTTTCCAGCAATGCGGTACTTCGATGCAACATTGTAGATGCCTGCAAAAATTGTCGGTTTCCGAAGGGGGTGCAGCTTTACAAGATGCCCGATCGTTTACAAGCCCACCTTCGCATTTCCAGCCTAGAAATACTCCTGATAAGCGGTCCTAAGCTGTGAGCTGATCGCAAGTATACGGGATAGGACTTTTTGTTATAATCCAAACGATTACAACCCCTTCCTGACACGGCGCTTAAAATCCTTAATGAAGCTGTTTGATTTAACGAAACAGGCTGTCAACAAGATGCGGCCCCGGCGGCATCAACTGACACTGGCAACATTAGCCACAGGACTATTGCTCCTGATGCTGGCAACGTACAAAGTTGACTCATCCAGCCCAGAACACCCTTCACTATTGAGCAACCCATGGTTAGCAATAAGCTCTTTCATATCCCAATCTGAAAATCAGAATACTGCGGCTGACAATGCTAATCCCGTGACTGTCCCAGAATATGCAGTATCTCCTCCGGTAGATCCCAGACTCTTGCTCGAGGTGAGTAATGGCGACAACCTTTCCATTCTGTTCGACAAGGCCGGGCTCAGTGCGCAGGATGTTCTGGACGTCACCAGCAGCAGTGCTGATCCCGACACGCTCACTGACCTGCACCCAGGTGATCGTCTCGCCTTTGAAATAGATGACGACTTTACCCTGGTCTCATTCGAAGTGATCAAATCCCGACTCGAGAGCTTCACCTTCAGGCGCAACACCGATGCCAGCTACACCTATTTGCATGTCTTACGACAACCTGTAATCGAGCGCGTTTATAAAGAGGCCGTAATCACAGACTCCCTGTTTCAGGCAGCACAACGTGGCAACATCCCGGACGCAATGGCTTTGGAACTTGCCGATATTTTTGGCGGTGTCATCGACTTCATTATGGATACCCGCAAGGGCGACACGTTCAGTTTGCTATATGAAGAAAAAATTCTCGATGGCGAATTTATCGGCTATGGCAAAATTCTTGCCGCGCAATTCACCAATCAGGGTGAAACCCACACTGCGCTACGTTACGAAAACGCTGATGGTAGAAGTGACTTTTACAATCCAGAAGGCGAGAGCATGCGCAAAACTTTTCTGCAGAACCCTGTTGATTTCACCCGCATCAGCTCTGGATTCAACCTTTCCAGACGGCACCCTATCCTCAATACAATCCGCGCCCACAATGGCATAGACTATGCAGCACCTAAAGGTACGCCGGTAGTAGCCACTGCCGATGGCAAGGTGACCTTTGCGGACCGCAACGGCTCCTTTGGCAAACTAGTGGTAATCGAGCATGGCGCGCGTTTTGTCACCAAATACGCGCACCTCGACACTTTTGCCGAAAATATCCGCAGCGGTGCCCGCGTCACTCAAAAGCAAGTCATCGGATATGTCGGATCAACCGGCGGGGCAACCGGGCCACATCTGCATTATGAGTTTCTGATGGATGGCACGCACCGAAATTTCAGGACTGTCTTTGATCAACTGCCGCGCGCTGAATCACTTGTGGCAGCGGAGATGCCGCGCTTCCGGCAGCAAACCGTAATTTTTGTTGCCTTGCTTGCGGGCAAAGGCATACCACCTGCAGCACTGGCACATAACTCTGTCACCAATCGCCAAGAATGAAACCAGCGCTCTATATAGGGTTGATCTCCGGCACAAGCATGGATGCCGTGGATTGCGCTTTAGTTGATTGCACCGCTAATCTCCCCCGCCTGATTGATTTCATCAATACTGATATCGGTTCTGATCTCAAAACCCGCTTGCTTCAACTAGCGTCAAACGAGAAAGTCGACTTGCGTCAGCTCGGCAGTACCGATGTTGAAGTGGCTGAACTGTTTGCCTCTGCAGTCAATACCCTTCTGGCGAAACACAAGCTTAAGGCTAATGAAATTGTTGCAATCGGTAGCCACGGCCAAACGATCTGGCACGAACCACCGCAGCGTGCTGCACTTCACCCGTTCACATTACAGATTGGGGATCCGAACACGCTGGCCGAACGGACAGGTATTACCGTGGTAGCGGACTTTCGGCGCAAGGATATGGCTGCAGGCGGGCAAGGCGCGCCGCTGGTCCCGGCTTTGCACCAGGAACTGTTCCAGAGCGCTGAACACGACCGTATCGTGCTGAATCTAGGCGGTATTGCGAACATCACCCTGCTTCCGAAAAACCGGCACTCCACTTTGGGCCTAGACACCGGCCCGGCGAGCGTACTCATGGACGCCTGGATCAAACGGCACTTCAACCGGGAATTCGATGACGCGGGTATGTGGGCCGCGAGCGGAAATGTGGATGCATCGTTGCTGGCGAGCCTGCTTGATGAACCCTATTTCTGTATGGCCGCTCCAAAAAGTACAGGGCGGGAATTCCTCAATCTCGCCTGGCTGGACCACAAGATTGCTCTGGCAGGCAACACGACACCTGTGGATGTGCAGGCCACCTTGCTGGAGTTCACGGTGCAGACTGTCCGCACTGAAATCAGAAAACTGCTGCAGTCCGGGGAAATCATCGTTTGTGGAGGCGGGGTCAGAAACTTGGCATTGCTTAAACGTCTACAGGCTGCACTGCCTGATTTCCGCGTAAGAACTTCAACTGAATTGGGTATTCATGCGGATTGTGTGGAAGCCGTAGCGTTTGCCTGGCTGGCGAAACTTACTCTGAACCGTGAGCAAGTGGACTTCAGCCCATTCACTGGTGCACGTCATGCAGTCATTGCGGGCGGCGTCTACTATCGGGAATAGAACAGTCTAAGCGCTCGTTCAAATGGAGAAAGACATCCCGCAACCACAGGTCGTAGCTGCAAGAGGGTTTTCAACGATGAAGCGCGAGCCCTGCAGGCCTTCGACATAGTCAATACTCGACCCGGTCAAATACTGGATACTCAGCGGGTCGACGAGCAGCTCAGCCCCGTCATTTCTCACCACCGTATCATCTTCATTTACCTGCTCGTCGAACGAAAACCCATACTGAAAGCCGGAACAACCACCACCGGTTACATAAACGCGCAATTTCAGCTCCGGCTTGCCTTCTTCACCGATGAGTGCGTTCACTTTGCGGGCTGCATTGGCAGTCAACCGCATGACCGAAGGATCGTGTGTTTCTACAACTGACATGGCAAGTTCATTCGTAAACATAGATCGCAATATTGTAAATAACCAACAGATTTAGTCAAGTATTGTGACTTCAGCGGACAATGGGATCGTACTCACTCAGAGTTGAGTCAGCATCCTCGCGGTACTGGGGATTGTTCTGGATTGCAGCTGCGGACTTGGCGTCCGATACCTGCCGGGGGAGTAGTTCACCGGCTGCACGATGGCTGAGCGAGCCGTTTACCTCAGACCCCATCACCATTTCGATCAGGTGATAGTGAACATTGCCTGTAACCCGCGCCTTGCCCGCCAATTCGATATGGTTATTGGAGTAGACATCCCCTTCCACCATTCCATTAATGACAATCATAGGCGACTGTATCTCACCTTTTACGAGTCCGGTTTCACGCACCCTGACCGATGCAGTCGAATCATCGTCAGCATAAATATTCCCGAAAATGCGTCCTTCAATTTCCAGGGTACCGCTGAAGTGGATATCACCCATGATCTCCGTAGCCTTGGAAATCAGCGTAGTGATATTTGAAGCATTGAATGTTTTTTTCACAGAAACCCCAGTGTTTCATCTCCTGCATGCTCTGCATCCAGGTCTAAAAAGTGCCAACACGATCAATTCTCGACAAGCCAACCAAAGCTTTTTTGCACGGTTTTGGCATTATCCCCCAAGGCAACTGCGAGAATCTGCACCTTGGTAGGCTCGAAATTTTCCGGCAGACCTAATTCGCCTTCGATGTTCTGGAAATAACGGAATTGCAGGCGTATATCGGATTCCGTTACTGATGCAGAAAGCTCACTCAAAGGTATCGAAATTTCCTGATAATCGCGCAAGCCAACCACGTTGATATTCGCATAACCGTCGATCAGATTTTCGTTGTTTCCCTGCTGCTTGAGCTCAAGCTTGAAACGAATCGTGGCCGGATTATCCGTAGCCACCAGATCAAGCTGACCGATGACAAGCCCCGTTTCGGCATTTTCCGGTGACATGATCTGCTTGTAGAACAGCACGTCTTCTTCGAGCTGGGAAATATTCTCGCGCAAACCCACTATGGTTTGTTGCACGTTTTCCAAGGCTTGCTTGTCAACAGTGCCGGCTTGCTCCAGATTCAGTAATTGCTGCCTGAGCGCGCTGTTCTCCTGTTCGATCTGCAGCACCGCGTCCTGCAATTCGTCCCGCTGGATGCGCGCCTCACCGTTCTCACTTACACCCGCACTGAACCCATAAAGAAAAGCGGCGCCACCGGTCAACAACAGCGCAAGAGCAATGGCGCTACGCACCCACAGTTGTTGTGTTGGCCGGTAAGGGACAACAATCATTTTCTCCTGCTTGCTTCCTTTTACTGTTGCCATATCAACCCCCTGTTCATTTGCAGCGGCCAACAAACAACCGCAGGGCTGCCCGCCAGGCAAGGCGGGGCTATCTTGCATTATAAGAGTCTGCTGATTGAAAAGAAGGCTAATTACCAGGTTTGTACAGAGCCCCGCAGCCATCTGGCGCGGAACCTTGGTCACTCTACGCGATATTTGCACATGTGCTAACTGAACTGGGGTATTACCAGCAGAAAATTCTCCACATGTTCTCACGCCAGTTTGATGACCCTGCAGTTCGAACGTGTGTGTAGTACCTCAAATCTGGCGCCCATGAATAGCCGGCAGCCAAATTCATCACCCAGACTTACTGGCGCTTCTTAAATGACTGCACCACCATCGTTCAGGAATACGTAACCGAATGAGCGGGCTTCCTGCACCATGATGACATCCCCAGCGTTGTAGCGGCGAATCTCATCCTCTGCAAGTATCTGCGCGCCCATTGGTTCGAGAGCAGATCACCAAGTCAGAGCGAAAGATAATAATTCATCAAGGATGTATAGATACCAACATCACCATCGAGCACAGTGTAGCGCTTTCCTGAACTCACCAATGAGAAGGCGGTGTTGAATTTGTTGGGCAGATGTTCAACATGCACGAACAAGATCCCTCCGAATCAGAACGCAGTGCATCTGCAGGATCGCCGTGTATGGCACCAGCGCCACCATCGGCTACAAGCAGATCAAAGCACTCGGCGTAGATCTTTTCCAGCGCATGGTACGTTTCGATACTAACTATGCCCTCACCCGTCATGATCTTGATGGATGACATGCCGTGATTGTCACCAATGACGCTCTTTTTTTTCTGCAGACCTTTGTATGTTGTCACAAAGGTCCTGCCAATCGCAGGAATGCTGTGAACTGTAATGTGTATCCTGTTTCCCATACCTTAATAATTGATGCTCTGTCCTGGCACAACTTCGACAATATCGAAATACTCCTCAATCAGTTCCCGGCTCCAGTTCATATGGCAACTGAGCTTCTCCATCACCATATTGAAAATGGGCCAGGTCGTGATGACTCCAACTTTGTTGGGCATCAGGATCAGGGGAAACAAGGCGCAGTGGTCATTATGCAAGCGGGTCAGGAACAAGGCTGAAATCTTGTTTTTGGAAATCCCCCGGCAATCAGTTGCTTGTCGAGGTTGGGTAAGGAGTCAATCAGGATATAGTCACCGCTGTAGCACAGCGCAAGCCAGGTACAGGGCTCGTCGGCGGCAAAGCCGGAAGCACTGCCCAGAATTTCCAGACCAAGCTTCACCAGCTCGCGGGGCACATAATCGGTCTGGAGCAAATAAGGTAGGGCCATCGTGGAATCCGCACCCAGATCCACCGTTGAGCATCCTTCACGGCCTCAGTGCAAAGTTTAAGACACGGCTGCCGTCGGCGGGGCAAATTATTTCGAGAGCTTGCATGGGTGATTGTGTCCTTTGGAAAACACAGGAGCTGAAGTTCATCCCGGATTCGAGCTGAAGTTTGGCGCTTTAGCCACAGGAAGAATTTCCGTTTCCGGCAAAATACCAACCCCGGCTAGAAATCGCTCCTATATCAACTTCACCCGGTAAAGCTTCCGTATCAAGAGGGCGAGCAACGCAAACACCAGGTCGCCAGCCACGGAGAACAGTCTGAACAATACCACCACTGCTACTGCCTGGCCTGGATCCAGGATGGGTTGTGCCAGCACCATGAAGACAAACTCCCTGACCCCAAGGCCACCAGAAGCTCCGGGAGTCACATAGCCCACGACAAAAGCAAGCGCGAAAAGCACTGAACACAACAAGCCACCTGCTGTTTGCAGATCGAACACTAAACTGAAAAGCAGACTGAATGCTTGTCCGTAACAGAGGAAGGACAGAAGATAGAGAAGCACCACGATACCCATATCCAGTCCGGAGGCATGCAAAAGCCTTAACCTGAACAGGACGATCACCCCCATGGCAAGCAACAACAGGGAGAGCAAACCCAATACCGGCAAAGACCATACGTCTGGTTGCACATAATGCACATAGAGCAGGCCAAGACTGCATCCGCTCAGGCACAACAAGAGCACTTCATAGATTGAAAAGAAGAAGGCGGTTTTCGTATCGGTATGATGCTTGATCAAGAAGAAACGGCCGACAAGATGCAGCACATTGCCAGGCAGATACTTTGCCATCTGCGCCAGACCGTTGAGTGCAACACTGAAAGGCAGTGTGAGCGTACCAGAGTGCTTTCTGAGCAGAAGCCAAGCGGCGATACTGCCCAACAGGTTCCCCAGCACGACTACAAATATACTGGCCGTGCTGGCCAGCATGAAAGCGCGATTGATCTTTACCTCTGCCAGTTGCTCCCGCTCGAGATAAAGTGCCCGGCAGATCAGCAAGATAAAGCCCAGCGATATACCCAGCCCCAGCCACCGCGCCATACGGCTACCCATGACGCGGGACATGACATTGAGGAGGGAAGCAGAATTCATCTCACACTACAGTTCCCACATGACGGGCAATGGCATGACCAATAAATTTCATTTTCTCTGCATTGAGTCCGGGATATAGCCCCACCCAAAAGGTATCCATCATCACCTTTTCCGTATTGGCCAGCGCACCAATTACACGGTAATCCTTGCCCGCTTCCAGAGGATCGAAGCAGGGGTGCCGCAGCAGATTGCCGGCAAAAAGGTTTCTGGTCTGGATATTCTGTGCCTCCAACGCTTGCACCAGCACATTGCGTTGTACCGGACTCCCATCCCGCACAGTCAGCAAAAAGCCGAACCAGCTGGGATCACTGCCTTCTGTCGCATGGGGCAGGATGAAGTGATTCTCCAGCGGCTTCAAACATTCATACAGTGTGGCGAAGTTTGCGCGCCGCGCCTGACCGAAGGCTTCAAGTTTGGTGAGCTGGGCAAGCCCTATCGCAGATTGCATATCAGTTGCTTTGAAATTGAAACCGAAATGGCTGTAGATGTACTTGTGATCATAACCTTTGGGCAGGCTACCCAGTTCGTGTTCGAAACGGATGCCACAGGTGTTGTCCTTGCCGCTATCACACCAGCAGTCTCTGCCCCAATTGAGTAGCGACAGCATGATCTTGCGCAGGTTCTTGTCGCGCGTGTAAACAGCACCGCCTTCACCGGTAGTGATGTGATGAGCCGGGTAAAAACTGCTGGTGCCAATGTCGCCAAAGGTGCCCGTAAACTTGCCCTGATAGAGTGAGCCGAGGGCATCGCAGTTGTCTTCGATCAACCAGAGCCCGTGCTTGTCGCAGAAGGACTTTACCTCCCCGATGTTGAATGGATTTCCCAAGGTATGCGCCAGCATTACTGCCTTGCTGCGCGGCGAAAGGGCCTGCTCAAGCTGGCTAACGTCAATGTTGTAATCACCCAGGCTTATATCAACAAACACCGGTACCGCTCCATACTGCACTGCAGGGGCTATCGTAGTGGGAAAACCTGCGGCCACCGTGATGATTTCATCGCCGCGCCGCACTTGTCTTGCGCCCAGAGTAGGCGAAGTCAGGGCGGAAAATGCCAGCAGGTTGGCGGAGGATCCGGAATTCACGATAAAAGCATGGCGCACCTTGATGGCTTTCTCCAAAGCGCTCTCAAACTTCTTCGTGTACTTGCCGTGGGTAAGCCAGAACTCAAGGGCCGAGTCCACTAGATTGGTCATTTCGTCCTCATCAAAGACGCGGCCCGCGCACCCCAGCCGACTTTCGCCAGCGACGAACAGTTTGTTCTGTTCCGGCTCGTGCACAAGGGCGTAGTACTCCCGCACCTTCTGCTGGATTTCGGCTTTTAACTGCTCTGCCTTGCTGCTCATAATTCCTCTATTGCACGTCTTAACGCGTCATACTGCCCAGATCATCCGACAGATCGCGCAGAATGACTTCCGCTGTTAAGCCGAACTGCTCCCGGATGAATTGTTGGTTGCCAACATAATGGGAGTAGCGGTCTCCCAGATTGTAGGCTTTGAATTGTGGACGTGCTCTGCTGGCCGCGATGACTTCCGCTATCGCACTGGAAAGCCCGCCGGTCTGGCAGTGCTCCTCTATGGCTACGACCATCTGTTTTTCTGACATTTCCTTCATCAGACTTTTGCTGTCGAGAGGCTTGAGGAAAGGCACGCTTACGAGATCAGCGGCGATGCCTTGCTGGACAAGCCCCGCATGTACAGCCAGCGCAATGTCGCTGGCATTGCCGCTGAACAGAATCACAATTGCAGAATCCGGCATCCGCCTCAGAGGATTCAGCTGGCCGAATCCCAGGACCCCACTGGTTTCAGACACCACCGGTTCGCCGTTGCGGGCCAGCCTGATATACATAGGCCCCTGATGATGCACTGACAAATTCACCGTCTGGGCAACCTCCCAGGGATCGCACGGAGATACCACACTCATGTTGGGCAGCGCGCGCATGAGGGCAACATCTTCCACCGCATGATGAGTACCACCGGCGGAACCATAGCCAAGCCCCGCCCCCACGCCGACCAGCCGTACGTTGGTGTTCATGTAGGCCACATCCACCCGCACTTGTTCAAAGGGCCGCATGCACACGAACGGAATGATGCTGTAGACGTACACGACCCGCCCGCTGAGAGCGAGACCGGCGGCAATACCAACTGCATTGCTCTCGGCGATGCCCACGTTGAGGAAGCGTTGGGGGAAACGCTCCTGGAATTTTTCCAGTACCGAGAAGCCCATGTCGGGCGTGATCAGGAAGATGCGTTCATCCTGCTCAGCCAGCGCGGTCAAGGTGTTGATGAAGGTAGTTCTCATTCGAGTTCTTTCAACGCCTGGGCGAATTGCTGTTCATTGGGCGATTTATAGTGCCAGATGAATTCATTTTCCATGTAACTGACACCCTTGCCCTTGATGGTTTTCGCTATCAGGGCCAGCGGGCGACCAGGTTTCAGGGCAAGCGCCTGAATCAGCGCCTCATGATCGTGACCATCCACATCGAGTGTCTGCCAGCCAAAGGCAGCAATCCGCACAGAGAGGCGTTCGCCCTGCTCTTCGCCATCTGGTGTGTAACCCTGCAGGCGGTTTTGATCCACAATCAATATCAGGTTATCGAGGCCTTTCTTCGGAGCGTACATGATCGCTTCCCAGACCGAGCCTTCATCCATCTCCCCATCGCCGCATAGGACGATAACGCGTTTGCCGGGTGCATCCTGCTTGAGCGCTAACGCCATACCCAGCCCCAGGGACAGACCGTGTCCAAGCGAGCCAGAGGATGCCTCAATACCTGGCGCAGCGGTCATGTCGACATGCCCCGGCAAGGAACCGCCATTACGAAAAAAGCCCTGAAGTTTCTCCACCGGAAAAAAACCGCGCTCTGCGAGCGTGGCATACAGTGCCGCACTGGCGTGCCCCTTGCTGAGGATAAAACGATCCCGATCGGCTTTGGCCGGTTTGCGTGGATCGATATCAAGCACCTTGAAATAGAGCACTGTCAAAATATCGGTAATGGAAAGTGCTGAACCCACATGGGAAGAACCCGAGCGATGTTTCATACCCAGGATATGACAACGAATTGTATCTGCCACCCTGTTCGTACGCTGCACACGTCTTGGTGAGGAACCGATGCAGATGAAAGTATTGCAGGAAAGTGCTGCGCTATTTTCATTGAGGATTTCCTTTTCGTAGGAAGAAGCAAAGACAATGACTTCGCGATCTCTTTCCTTTAGCAGCCATTCGGGGCTTTGAATACGTATCCCCGTGCCACCAATGTATTTGCCAAGGTAGCCTGGATTCTTGTCCACGATGTAGTCCACCTTGTCCGTCAGCCCCAACAAGGACAACAGGGTAAAGGTGCGGTGCGCAGCGCCATAGCCGATAAAGGCTTCAGCCCTGAGCAGCGCATGTACCTTGTTGAGATAGGCATCGAAGTTCCGGAACAGGGCGGTCGCGGCTGGTACTACTCCTTTCTCCACGACAAGCGGCCTACCGGTGTACTCGAATACCAGCCCCATGGAACCACCGTGGATTTCGTTCGCATAGTCATATACCAGCTTGAACCCTTTGCCGGAAAAATACCCTTGCAGCACAGAATGCGAGAAATAATTCACATGCTCGTGGAAAATATTTGAATAGTTTTCCTGTGCAACTGTACGGTCGAAGCTTGGCACTTCCACGACAAACAGCGTCCCCTGCTTGCTCAACTCAATTACTGCAGTTGTGAAAGCGTCCATGTCGTTGATGTGCTCAAGTACATGACGGCAGAAGATCACGTCATACTTGCCCGCCATTTCCACTGTGCCGAGATAGCCTTGGATGGTATTGATACCGAGCTCCGTACGTGCAAATGCTGCCAGTTTGACGGAAGGCTCAATACCGATAACTTCATTCTCCGCTGAGAAGAGTTTCAGGAAAGCACCATTGGAACTGCCCAACTCGAGAATTTTTCGATCCCGGAGCGCAAATTTTTCCCGCAGTACGTCTGCAAGCCCGACAAGATATTCAGTCAGGGTGGAAGCCGGTGGAGTTACGTAGATATAGTTCTCGTAGATAGACTCGGAAATCTTCTCTCGCAGCTGGGCATGCCCACATTCATCACATTGCAATAGTGTGAGCGGGAGCAGCACGGCCATTGGCTCATCTGTATAGAGCCCGGCCGGCAGCACATTAGTAAAAGCGCGGACAACTTGTAAGCGCTGGCTCTGGCAGGCACGGCATTGGGTGATTTCACTGTAGAGCTTAACTGTCACGCATCCACTCCAGAGTCAGCTTCAAGCCTTCTTGCAAGCTATAGCGTGGCACCAAGCCGAAGCGCTGCCGGATTTTACTGATATCCGGCGCGGATCGTGCCGGCGTTTCCAGCGAAGCAGCGGGCTTCACGCCCTGTATCTGAACACCGACGCCCCCGATTTGGGCCACGGTTCGCGCCAATTGCGCGATCGACACATCGTTGTCGGGGTTACCAACATTGAACACATCAAAGCCTTTGGTATGGCCCAGCAACACATGCAGCAGCATCAGGTTGGCATCCAGGCTGTAGCAGAACGCACGCCGGTCGCTGCCATCACTTTTTACCACAATCGGATTGCCTGCCAGCGCGTTGGCCAGAAAATCTGCGATCACCCGGCCGTCATTGCGCAGCAAGCCTGGGCCAAACACATGAATGAGGCGCACTACTGAAACCGTTTGCGCTGTTTCCAGATTGAACTGCATGCAGAGCGCTTCGGCAAAACGCTTGGACTCAGCATAACAAGCCCGGTCTGTCAGATGGTTTACTCTGGGCAAGTAGGTTTCCGGAGTAGGCACATGCTCTGGCTCCGGGCTGCCATAAATCTCGCCCGATCCGATGTAGAGTACGTTGGCCGCCTTGTCCGTCTGCGCTTTCTCCAGCAGCTGTAGCGTTCCCATCACGTTCACCTTCATTGTCTCCATGCGGTGCGCCAGGTATTTACCGGGTGAGGCCAGTGATGCCCCATGCACTATGTAGTCGAAGTGTTGCTTGCTAAATCCAGAGGGCAAATCCTCAGCAAGGCTTCCCATCACCACCTCTATATTGTCACAGCCTGACCTGAGCAGAGCATCCACCTGTTGCCGGTTGCGGTGACAAAATGCGGTGACTTTGACCGGGATGCCAAACTCACGCTTTGCCAGCGCCAGGGTTGCCAGCAGCGTTCCCGGAATCAAGCCATTGGCCCCGGTGATGAGGACGTGACGCCCAGACAGCTTTTCCAGCAGAGCCTTATAAGGAGACAAGGATTCAGTCAATGACGCAGCGAAAGCGGGAGTCAGCACAGTGGCAACTCCACGGCAGCAGCCATCATCCTGCTGTAAGAAGCAATCTGCTGCTCAGTGGTTACGACTTTGCGGGTATAGAAATCGCGATACCAGTCCATGGTCATGGCAAATGCCTCGGGCGTATCCAGCAAGGGCTGCCAACCCAGACGCGTTTTGGCCTTGTCGCTGTTGAGTTGCAGTTGCGCCGCTTCATGGAAGGTAGCTTCCTCCGGCATAAATTCCACCCCAAAGGCAGGCCAGCTCGCAGCCATATATGTCAGCACCTCTTTGACTGAACAGCCCTGTGTCTGCGTAGTGCCGAAGTTCCAGCCCTCGGCAACACTGCTATCACCTGCAAGCATTCTCCCGGCCAGCACCAGATAGCCCCGCAGAGGCTCGAGCACATGTTGCCAAGGGCGCGTGGCCTCCGGGCGGCGAACATGCACTTTCTCTTTACGCTCGATGGCCCGGATCACATCAGGCACCAGCCGGTTATCCGACCAATCGCCGCCACCCACGACATTGCCCGCGCGCGCACTAGCAAGCAGCTTGCCGCAGCCGTCAAAGAACGACTTGCGATAGCTGGTGGTGATCAACTCGGCACACCCCTTTGACGCACTGTAGGGATCATGGCCGCCCATGGGATCCGTTTCCCGGTACCCCTCGTTGATATTGCGATTCTCGTAGCACTTGTCACTGGTTACATTGAGTACACCCGCGACTGAATTTGTCGCGCGTGCTACATCCAGTACATTAACCAGACCCATGACATTCGTGGACCAGGTCTCCTCCGGATTTTCATACGAGCGTTTCACCAAAGGCTGGGCCGCAAGGTGCAAAATGAGCTCGGGTTTAAAAGTCTGAATAGCGCGGGCAAGCTGCACCCGGTCGCGGATATCCCCCAGTTCGGAGTCCATGGGCAGCCTGAGCAAAGCAAAATGATTGGGGACCTTCTCCTTGGCCAGGGCATAGCCTTTCACTTCGGCGCCCAGCATTAAGAGCCACTGGGAGAGCCAGGAACCTTTGAAGCCTGTATGCCCGGTGACAAGAACGCGGCGTCCTTTGAAGGAAGCATGCAAGGGGCTTAGTCCCAGATTTTCCAAGGCGCCTTGCCCTCATTCCATATCTGGTTAAGTTTCTTGTTGTCACGCAGGGTATCCATGCACTGCCAAAAACCATGGTGATGGAACGCAGCCAGACTGTTCTCGCTCACGAGTGTCTGCAACGGCCCTTGCTCCAGAATGCAACTATCCCCGTCCAGATAGTTGAAAATGGCTGGCTCCATGACGAAGAAGCCGCCATTAATCCAGCCCGATTCCGTTTTGGGCTTTTCGCTGAAATCACCAATACGTCCGTTGTTGCCAATGTTGAGGTTGCCAAAGCGTGCTTCTGGCTGAATCGCAGTGAGCGTCGCGGTAGCGCCCTGTTTCCGATGGAAATCCACCAGCTTGCGCAAATCGACATTCGCGACTCCGTCACCATAACTCAGCAGAAAGGGCTCATTGCCAATGTGCGCTTGTGCGCGCTTGATACGGCCGCCGGTCATCGTGTCTGCTCCGGTATCCAGCAGGGTGACCCTCCAGGGCTCACTGCTGTTACTGAGCAATTCGGTGGAATTGGTTTCTAAATTGAAGCTGATATCGTTCTGGTGCAGGTAGTAGTTGGCGAAATACTCCTTGATCAGGTAGCCCTTGAAGCCCAGCAGAATGACGAAATCATTAAAGCCAAAGTGGGAGTAGATTTTCATGATGTGCCACAGGATGGGCCGGCCGCCGACCTCCACCATGGGCTTGGGAATCAGGTCGGTTGCTTCAGCCAGACGGGTTCCGTAACCTCCGGCGAGTATCACTACTTTCATGTGTTGCCCTTTTTTCTATCGTTGCTTTATCAGGGTTGGCGTAAGAGTTTTGATCAGGGTATACGGCAGGATTTTAGAGGATCACCAAGCCTAGATATCTACTTTTCTTTTCAAAGTGGCGAACAACTCACCCTTCTGCGCCAGCATAAGCCCCTTCAAAGGCAACAACAAAGGCAATGTCAGCGGAAACAGCACTCTGGTGAGCGGCGAAGTCGAGGGGCCGGTGGTGATCTTTCCTATACAGCGGAAGAATGCTGGCAAGCCCACCTTAAGGTACATGGCGTAACGCCAGTACTGCACCCAGAGAAATTTCATCTCAAGGGCACACCGGCCCGCCAGCCCCACACCGTCCAGACGCGCGAAATTGATGAATACCTCGCCCATCATGCCGTCATCGCCATAACTCCAGCCCTTGGCCTGCTGGGCCGGTGTCGACACTTTCACGGGATTGGCGGTCAGGTGCACGGCAGGACCGCGCAAGGCACTGACCGCCACCAGATAAATAAACAGGTACATGTTTTCAATCGCGTGCTTGCGGCACAACTCCATCAAACCTTCCCGCCGGAACAGCAAGCCGCTCATCTGGTGCCCTCGCCAGGCGAAGAACAGGCAGGACAGGAAGCCTTGCTCCAGCCGTCGTTCCGGCAAGTTGATGTCGCGCCCATAACCAACCAGTTCTCCCACCACAGTGACCGCCACATTGCTAGGTACTGCCAGAGAGATTTGACCCTCGCGCGCCAGACTCACCACCTTCAGCAGAAAGTCTTCATGAAGGTAATCATCGTCGCCTGTATAGAGCACATAGTCAGAGTCAGCCGCACCCAGCAGGAACAACACATTGCGCACGGAGCCAATGTTCTCCGCCTGATTAACCAACGTGAGCCTGACCCCGGGCCAGGCACCCTGTACCGCTGCCACCGCTGCAATAGTGTTATCCGGTGAAACATTGTTCGAGACCAGAATTCCTACTTCGGCTTCCAGATGATTGCGGGCAATATCCGTACACAGTTGTTGCAGATTCTGCTTGAGAAACGCAGCACGATTGTAGGTAGGGATGAGTATCGTCAGCATGTGTGGGCCACTCTCATTCTGCTGCAGTAATCGCATTCAGCACTTCCTGCCGCAGCGCTTCGACATAGCGATTGGTGACGTGTTGCGGATCACGGAAAACAATACTGTCCCGAATGCGTGCCCGGCAATATCCATCAGGGCACAACAGGGAAGTGAAATCCAGCAACCTGACGTTAGCAAACTGTGCGGTAGCCGCCTGCAAAGCCACCAGCACTTCCGCATCGGGCACCACTGGCACCGGAGCCGCACAGTCAGACAGACGCGCGATGAATTCCGGCTGCCAGTCCTGGCGGGCAAGGCAACCGGGGCCATCGAAAGGCAATCTTGGTGTTCCACGGATCACGTAGATTTTCCCTGCTGCAGCGGACAATGGCGCCAGAATCCGCGCTGACCCGTCCCGCCACTGGACACTTGAATAGTCGTAAGTTGCGGCACTCCCCATGAAGATGAGAGCCGGCTTCAATTCAACCAGAAAATTCACGGCTGCATCGCGCCACTGGTCACAGACCACATATTCCGCACCTATCCGTGGATAAAACCAGGATTCGTCGACCAAGGGGCATGACGACTTTGTTACGACGAGAACTCGCCAGCCAGACTGCGCGTAATAAGGTGCAATAGCCGAAAACCATTGCAGTCCGACACTGTCGCCAAACAGAACTGCGGTGTTTGCGGCCGCGCTTTCACCAAAACTGCAGACCTTGACTCTGGAGCTGCTGAACCACTCATCGCATCCCAACGAATAAAGCTGAGGCAGATCGGATCGAAGCGCCTGATAAGCCACCTGCGTGGGATGCTCCGTCCAGGCAGTCGCCGCAGTCTTCCAGGACTGCCCCAACAACACTCCTCCTGCCATCAGTACCAGCGCTCCTGCCAAGGTGACCCTGTGTCTGTTACGCAACCATTCACTGTTGCGCACCGGCTTTTCAACCAGAAAATACGCGACGGTGGCCAGCAACAGCGACAAGGCCATCAAAAACAATTGATACGCGATGTCCCCCTCAGGCCTCAAAACACTGCCCAGCACCAACACAGGCCAGTGCCATAAATACCAGGAATAGGACACTTTGCCGATGAAACGCATGGGGGCAGCAGCCAGCAACTGACTGAACCCGGATTGCGTCATTACCGCGCCCGAGCCTGCAAAAATCACGAGGGCCGCTCCTGCAGAGGGCAGCACTGCCCAGCCACCGGGATAACTCATGCGCTCATGCATAAAGAAGGCACTGCCAAGAATCAGAATGGCCCCGGCCCACCCTGCCCATAACTGCACCGGCTGCGAAAACCCACCCGAAATACCCTCACCAGCGGCTTGTTGCCGAGCCGAATTGACGTGCAAATAGACCAACGCTCCCAGCGCAAACTGCCAACACCGGGACGGCATGGCATAAAAAGCCCATAGCGGCGCGTTAGTGGTGAGCAGGATGCAGAGTACAAAACTCGCCAACAATACCAAGGCAAGTCCCATGCGCAGCCTGGCCTGCTTGGTGTCCGGCGAACCCGGGGTTCCGGTCAAAAGATACAGAAGCAACAGCGGCCACAGTAAATAGAATTGTTCTTCCACTCCCAATGACCAGGTGTGCAAGTACAGATTGCTTTCACTACCCAAATCAAAATAGCCAAAATCGGCAATACTGAAATGGAAATTACTGAGCCACAGGAAAGCTGAGCCAGCAGCTTGTGCCTGGGGAATTTGTTCGTAGGGTGCAAGAACGGCGGCCGCAATAATAGAGCCAAACAGCAACATCAAGACCAGCCCGGGAAGCAGCCGCCGGAGCCTTCTGGCGTAAAACGCAACAAAATTAATCGATCCGCTCGTCCTCAACTCCTGCAAGAGCAGACTGCTTATCAGGTATCCGGACAGCACAAAGAAAATGTCCACGCCCACAAAGCCGCCCTGAACAAAGGGCAGCCCGGCGTGATCGGCCACTACCCCCACTATTGCCAGGGCACGCAAGCCCTCAATATCGGCACGCCATTTGCTTTTATATGCAGAATCTGACGCAGCACCCTGGTCAACAGCCTGGGCCTTCATTCCGGTCTTCCCCCTAGTATCTCCCGCATGGACATCCACGTTCGGCGCACTGCAAATTTTCGGGTTGATGCTACCATTACCCATACATTATGACAGCGCGACAGGCATTTGCCTGCTCCTGTCAGCTCACAGGATTCCCGGTATTCATGATCCCATTCCCGCACAATTTTTCAGCCACTCTGCTCGTCGCAGCTGCGCTCTGCAGTCCCTTGTGTGAGGCCCAGTAGTTTGCCAACCTTGGTGTGGAAAGCGCCTACATCGACAATCTCACTCGATCGGAACGCAGCAGCGCTGCACGGGGCTCAACAACGTTGACGCCGGGTTAAGTGCCACCTTGGCGCAAAAATTCGGGATCATCGCGCGCAACGAATTCAATCTCGGCATACATGATGCCTGGCTCGCGCGCGCAGGTGTCACTCTGCAAAACGTTTGACGGACACTTTCAACCTAAGCAGTGGCCTGCGTTACGAAAAGCATGGCGGAGATCACGCGGGATCCGCTGTTCGGCCCGGTCGCGGTGGCCTATGGCATTCCGGCAAGCACGCAGAGTATTGCAGTGGATCTGAACCGGGCTGTGAGGCGCTCGGGTACTCTCTATTTGGGTGTGGAGTACCAGAATACCCATGGCAGGAACGACATCGACTATCATGGCGGTCTGATACGTAGTAGTTTCATTCACAGTTTTTGAGACAACGATGAAAAAATGCCTTGCCTTCACCGTACTGGGCCTCGCTGCGCCCGGCGTCTTCGCCGCCAGCCTCACGCTGACGCTGACCAACCAGGACAACAATCCGGTAGAAGACGCCGTTGTCTACGTGTTGACGGTCGACGCTCAGCATCAGTCCTCCACGTCGCAGACCATTGAAATGGACCAGATCAACGAGGCGTTCGTCCCGCACGTGCGTGCCACCACGGTAGGCTCGCTGGTCAACTTTCCGAACTCCGATCACGTGCGTCACCATATTTATTCCTTTTCCGAGGCCAAGACCTTCGAAGTGCCGCTATACAGCGGCGTTCCGGCGGGGCCGACACTATTTGACAAAGCTGGCCTCGTGACGCTCGGCTGCAACATCCATGACCACATGCTGGGCTATATCCTTGTGCTCGACACACCGTGGTTTGCCGAAGTGCGCGGCGGCACCGGGCGTATCGACAATCTACCCAGTGGTGAACTCGCAGTGGAAATTTGGCACCCGCGCTTGGCCAACGCAGAAACCATACAGCACACACTGACAGTGGGCGCCAATGAGGATACAGCGCTGGAGTTGCAGGTCGAGTTGCGCCCGGAACGCATGGTGCGCCGCGCACCGCGCCGCGGCAGCAGCCGTTACTGAGCACCCTCTTGGCCATGCGTGCCTTGTTCCGCTTCAAGCATTTTCAATCACGCCTTCTGGTGTTCTTTCTGGTGCCCTTGCTGGCTGTGCTGGCTGCGGTGTACCTGGCCGTCACCAGCGCCAATACCCGCAATGCACTCGCAATCATTACTGATGATCTCGAACTCGGCGCGAAAAATTTTTTAGAAACGCTGGCGTTGCGCAATGACACGCTGGCGATCGCTGGCGATGCCCTGTCCTACGATTACGCAATCAAGGAGGCCTACGCAACCGAAGATCCTGCTACGATCTTGTCGGCAATGGTGAATTTGTATGACCGGCTTGGGCTGGCCGATTTCATCGTCATGGTGGATGACGAAACCAGCATGATCGCCGCCGATACCTTGCGGCCTGAACTGGTTGGCACGGCGCCCGAATGGTTGCCGCTGATTGAACAAGCGCGCGCATTGGACCAACGTGGAGAATTTCCTGAAGCTGCCGATGTCGTGATCGTTGACGGCCGTCCTTACCATCTGACCATAATTCCGTTTTTCAGTCCGGTCATCGTAGCCTGGGTCGGACTAGGCTTCGAAATCAATCAGGCTTTCACCCAAACCTTCGCTGATTCCGTAGCTACCGAAGTCTCGGTACTGTTCAAGGATACGGTCGGAAACTGGCAGAGCAATGGCTCCACCCTGGAGGAGTCCGTGCAGCAGCAACTGGTTGTGGAGTTTGCCGGGCTGATCGCGGAAACGGGCAGCACCATCCAGAGCCTCTCGGGTGAAGAGTTTGTCACGCTGGCCAGGCCCATCAGCGCTGATGGCAGCTCGGTGCACGTGGTATTGCAACGCTCACTGACCAAGCAGCTTGCGCCCTTCGAAGCCCTCCGCCAGGTATTGTTCACGATCTTTGCCCTAGGCCTCGTGGTGTTGGTGATAGGAGTACTTGCGATTTCGCGCAAGGTCACCCGTCCCGTATTACAACTCGCGGGCCAGGCACGCCGCATTGAGGGTGGCGACTATGACCAGACCGTGAATATTCCACTGCAGGATGAGATTGGCGCTCTGGCCCAGGCCTTCAATGGCATGGCTTCAGGGCTCGCCGAAAAGGAGAGAGTACGTAACTTGCTCGGCAAGGTTGTGTCGCCGGAAGTGGCCAGCGAACTGTTGCGCGGGGACATCGAACTCGGTGGCGAGGAACGCGAAGTCACCGTGCTGTTCTGCGACGTGCGCGGCTTCACATCACTGTGCGAAGGGCAGGCGCCCCGGCAGATTCTGAGTCTGTTGAACGAGTATTTCTCGGTAATCACCGGCGTCATCGAAACCAACGGCGGCGTAGTCGACAAATACATTGGCGATGCAGTGATGGTGCTGTTCGGCGCGCCGGCAACGCAGACGGATGCCCCCTCCCATGCTATCCGTGCGGCGCTCGGCATGCTGCAGGCGCTGTCCGGCGTAAACGCAAGTTTCACAGCCCGCGGTTTGAAGCCGATAGCAATCGGCATCGGCATCAACACCGACAAGGTCGTAGCGGGCAACATGGGCTCACAATCAAGGCTGAACTACACAGTAATCGGCGACGGCGTAAACCTGGCGTCGCGCCTGGAAGGACTGACCAAGCGCTACGGTGCCGCCATCATCGTCAGCGAACAGTGCGCACTGGCCGCGCCGGGGTTCATCTATCGGGAGCTCGACCGCGTACGGGTAAAAGGCAAGCAGGAGCCGGTGCGTATCTTTGAACCCTTGTATGCAACAGACGCCGCTCCGGTGGCACTGAAGGAGGAGCTCGAACACTTTCAGGCCTTTCTGCACGCGTATGGTGAGGGGCGTTTTGCCGCCGCTCTCGCGCTATTGGACGCCTGTGAAACCGCCTCTCTCCTTGCTGCGCTGCCCGGTACCACCGTACTGACAACACTCTACCGCGACCGCTTGCATGCATTGCTGCAGAACCCGCCACCCCACTGGGACGGCGTGCATACCTTCGACGAAAAATGATGGCCCTTCACCTGTATTTTCCTTGAATAACAAAACGATAACGGTCATTTGAGCTTGTTCCGCCGCTTCACGTATAGTGCGGCCATGACCAGCAAATTCATCCACTGCGACTGCGACTGTTTCTATGCCGCAATCGAAATGCGCGACGACCCCGCCCTGCGCGGCTTGCCGGTTGCGGTCGGCGGCGCGCAAGACCGGCGCGGGGTGGTCGCTACCTGCAATTACGAAGCGCGCCAGTACGGCGTGCATTCGGCAATGGCGTCTTCAACAGCCCTGCGCTTATGTCGCGATCTGATCATCATTCCACCCAACATGGAAAAATACGTGGTCGCGTCGCAGGAAGTTGGCGAAATCTTCCGCGCCTACACCGACCTCATCGAACCGTTGTCGCTGGACGAGGCCTTTCTTGACGTCACCGAGAGCACAGCATGCAAGGGCAGCGCATCACTCATGGCGCGTGAGATCCGGCAACGCGTACGCGCCGAAGTCGGTATCACACTCTCGGCCGGTATTGCGCCCAACAAGTTTCTCGCAAAGGTTGCCAGCGAGTGGAACAAGCCGGATGGTCAGTTCGTTGTCACCCCCGCCATGGTGCCGGAGTTCGTGCGCAAGCTACCGGTGAAACACATTCATGGCGTGGGCAAAGTGACTGCAAGAAAGATGCAGTTGCTTGGCATCGACACCTGTGGCGACATGCAGCAGTACAGCCAGCCGCAACTGTTGGAGATGTTTGGCTCCTTCGGCGAACGTCTTTACGAGCTGTGCCGCGGCGAGGACGAACGCAAGATCCAGACAGGGCAGGCACGCAAGTCCATCAGCGTCGAGCAGACTTTCGCTGAAGATCTCGTCACTGTGGACCAGTGTCTCGCCATGCTGCCGGAACTGTTCGCTGACTTGCAGCAGCGTATCGACAACACTCGCCACGAAGTTGCGGTCGGCAAACAGTTTGTCAAACTAAAATTCAATGATTTCGTGTCGACCACAGTGGAGCATGTCGCCTTTGCGCCAGACCTCGACGGTTATCGCAAGCTGTGCCGTACCGGTTTTGAGCGCGGCAACAAACCCGTGCGCCTGCTCGGCCTTGGTGTGCGCGTGCGCGGCGGCTCCGTATACACGCAACTCGAATTACCGCTGGCCCACAGCGCCTGAGCCTTTCGAAGAAACCTTTTACCAGAAACCACAACAATGTCCCGATACCGCCCACCGTCTGCACCCCTTGCACCCTACATCACCCCAGAAGGGGAATTGGCTTTGAAGGATGAATTGCATTACCTGTGGAAAATCGAGCGACCAAAAGTCACCCAGTCAGTTTCCGAAGCCGCCGCACAGGGCGACCGCTCGGAAAATGCTGAATACATCTATGGCAAGAAACGGCTCCGGGAAATTGACAGCCGCGTCCGCTATTTGCGTAAACGGCTGGAAACAATGATAGTCGTGCGCGAGCTGCCCACCGACCGCAGCAAGATTTATTTCGGTGCCTGGGTGGAATTGCTGGACGCCACGGACAACACCGTGCGCTACCGCCTCGTGGGACCTGACGAGATCAATCCTGCGTGCAACTACATCAGTGTGGATTCGGTGTTGGCGAAAGCCTTGCTTGGCAAAACCCTGGATGCAGAAGTGAGCGTGCAAACGCCCTCTGGCCCGCATAGTTACGTTGTCACCGACATCGAGTATCCAGCGCCACCAGCAGCGCCCTTGAAGACAGCTGCGTCCGTGATGGCGGCTACATCCGCGCAAGCGGCTAAAAGAGGCAGCTGAGGTGCACCACGTCACCATCGTCGGCTTCCGCAAAACGCTCGGCACCAGCATCACCATTCCAATGGAGATGCTCAATGCAGCCGACCTGATCAACCGCATCAAGGGTCCGGGCTACCGCAAGCTGCACATGCAGTTGGTGAGTCCGGACGGCGGCAACATCGTGCTCAACGCCGGCCTCGAACTCGTATGCAATACGCCATTGTCGGTGGTCGCCAATACGGATCTCGTGATCGTGCCGGCGCTGTGGGGCAATCCGCGCGGCATCATCAAGCAATACCCGGAACTGCTGGCCTGGCTCCAGCACCATCATCAGCAAGGGGCCCTGATCTGCGCGGTCGGCACCGGCAGCTTCTTTCTGGCGCAAGCCGGCCTGCTCAAACACAAAGTGGCGACCACGCACTGGTACTACTTCGATGCGTTTTCTGCGCTCTATCCCGACGTGCAGCTGCAGCGCGATCGCTTCATCACACGGGCCGGCAACCTGTACTGCGCAGGCAGTGTCAATTCAGTGCGCGATGTGATGCTGCATTTCATCGAAGAGGCCTCCGGTGCCGACGTTGCCAATCAGGTGTCACGCCATTTTACCCATGAGATCAAACGCTCCTACACTTCGACGTTTCTGAAAAGCACGCCGCAGAATTATCACGAAGACGAAGTCATTGTAGAAATTCAGGACTGGATGCACAGCCAGTACCACACCCAAATCCGGCTTGAAGACATGGCGGAGAAATTCGACATCAGCGTACGCTCACTGAACCGCCGTTTCCGCCAAGCCACCGGCAAAACCCCAGTGCAGTACCTGCAACAGATCCGGCTCGACAACGCCAAGGAACTGCTGCGCGCCAGCAATCTGCCTATAGCCGAAGTGGCCTTCAACAGTGGCTACCCTGATTGCAGCTATTTTTCTGCACAGTTCAGGAAAGCCATCTCGCTCAGCCCCAAGGCTTACCGCGATCTGGTGCGGCGCAAACTCTTCACAGTGAATTCTTAGCTTGCCACACAGAAGCTGCAGCGAAGGCGGGCCGCAAGTCCGGCAGGGCTGATGCAGTTTCTCATCGGCCCTGCGCTGTTGCGGTTTATGGGAAAGTACAGAGAGGAATCACGGATTGGCGGACTCACCAACAGTCAGTACTGACAGGGTGTCGCCAAGTTTCTTCGGAACCTTGGTCATGCGGCGCCTTTGTTTGCCGTAGACCGACTTCAAGCGCCGTTCTATGGCGTTGAACGCATCACGGATGGCAACGTAGATATCTTCGTGGGAATGATTGTCGTGCTGATCGTGGGTAACCACGATGTCATGGTTCGGAATCAAGGCTTCAACACCTACGTGATAGACCTTGCCTTTGTGATGATTGTTGTGCGGTGTTTCGAGAGTTACTTTAAGGCTCTGGATTTCGTCGCAGTAGCGCCCGAGTTTTTCCAGTCTTTTGTGAACGGCTTCTTCAACCGCAGGGGAATGATCGATGTTGCGAAAAACTACCTGAGTATCACTAATCATAGATGCGCCTCCTGTACGCTTGCTCTTTAATTAGGAACTACTTGTTTGGACTACTTCTACCGCAACAAGTTTCGTTGCCTTAAGATAAAATAAGAACCAAATATTCATCCTGAAACTTTCTTGTCCTTGCAGCCCGATACTACTCCGCGAGTCATAACTGTCAATTTTTTTCAGCCCGATGTTTGGTGGCCCACAAATAAATCCGCCACACCACAGAAACCACTTGTCAGCCCCTAATCAGAGTGCTTGAATATTCCATCTTTTTTGCAGTACCCCCCCCCTTTTTTTCCCCGCTCCACCCTATTGCTTCTTCGCCGCCTCATTTCCCCGGTAACACCAATGCCAGGGTTCGTATTGCACACCGTAAGAATTGCCAAGCGGGAAGGACAGATGAAAACCGAATGCCTGCGCATGTGATGTGAGCCATACATACGCCGGGCTCTGTTCGAATTCGATTTCAAGGTGGGCATAGCCGGGACAGCCGATATCGAGCGCGCGTCCCGTGTGATGTTCACTGAAGCCCGGCGCGGCGTTCACGGCCAGAATAGTATTTATGCTGTCGCCGCGGGCCAGTTTGCGTTCAATCAGTTCCTTTTGATAAGCGATACTGCGAAACGCTGACACCAGTTGTAATTCAATGCCCGCGCGCGCTGCGGCAACCTTCATTGCGGTCCAAGCCGCGAACGTGCGCGCTTCCAGGCGAGGCTGACGGCCGAACACATCCAGTTCGGTGTTTACCAGTGTGATGCACTCCTGCTGCATAGGCATGCCGCAGGTGCTGGCGTAAGTGGCGGGGATGCCGAGGGCTTTGAAGATAGCTTCCAAGCTGTCTGGATACGGCGTGACCTGCTCTACGGGCTTGTCCTTCACTCTGATTCCTTTAGGTTTTAGCTCCCGATCATCGTATTCGCGGCCCTCGGCACGGGCAACCCTTCCATTCAGCTTTATTGTTATAATTTTTGGCCATATTGTAATAATATATGCCGAGCTAACCCCCTAAGATAATCTCGACTTAGGTCTTAGGAATGTCCCGCCCATGTCCCACCTGCCAGTCATCGTCAGTTTTGGCGGTATCAGCCCTGCCGGGCGCAGTTCCTTCCATTATGGCTACCGTCGCCTGGTCTTTTCTGCCCTGTCCCATGCCGATCGGGAGCGGACACTACAAAACCTGGCGGTGCTGACCGGCCAGATCCGCCAAGAAAGCGGGGTTTGGCTCGATGCCAGCAACCATCCGGTCGATCTGCAGCTTTATTTGCAGGCTAAGCGCCAGAGTCTGCTGGATGGGACTCTGATCCGGAAACTGGAATCCACCCTTTTTGACCCTGCCCGGCTGCTGGTGCAAAACCCGGTGACACTTGAAGCTCCATCCGCAGACGGCACCCTGGAGTTCACCCTCCCGGTCCGCAAGCTGCCCGCGGTAATGCCAGACGATTGGCAGCTACTCGACAACGATGGCAAGACCTGCCGCATTCGCACCCACAACGGCCTGGATGTGTTGGTCAGGGACTACTACAAGTGTCCAGTCAATACGGCCGGGCAATTACCAACCGGCTTTACCCCTGATGCTCTGTATCCCTCACGCAGCCACCCGCGCGGCCTGCAGATGACGATATTTGGCGCCTCCGATGCGCTGTATGCGCTCGGCTTCGACTGGGAACTGGTCCGCTCCAAAGTACCTCCCGAAAAAATCAGCGTCTATGCCGGCAGCAGCATGAGCCAGCTCGATTACGACGGTTACGGTGGACTGCTGAAAGCGCGCCTGCTTGGCAAGAAAATCACGTCCAAGCAGCTGCCACTGGGTTTCGGCGAAATGCCGGCCGACTTCATCAATGCGTATATGCTCGGCAATGTTGGCAACAGCGGCACCAACCTCGGCGCCTGCGCTTCGTTCCATTACAACCTGAGCCAGGCAGTGCGCGACATTCAGTCTGGCACACACCGTGTCGCAGTTGTGGGCAACAGCGAAGCGCCCATTACTCCCGACATCATCGAAGCCTTTGCCAACATGGGCGCACTCGCTGATGACGAGAACTTGCTGAAGCTCGATGCGCACCTCGGCCGCACCACACCCGACCACCGCGGCGCTTGCCGTCCCTTCGGCAACAATATTGGTTTCACACTCGCGGAATCAGCGCAATTCATTGTGTTGTTCGACGACGCCTTGGCACTCGAACTCGGTGCAACAATCCACGGCTCGGTGAATGATGTGTTCATCAACGCCGACGGTTTCAAGAAATCCATCGCGAGTCCGGGTGTTGGCAACTACCTGTCGATGGCACGCGCCACGGCCGCCACGCGCGCCGTAATCGGTGAAGAGGGTTTACGCAAACGCACCTTCGTGCAAGCCCACGGCACCGGTACGCCGCAGAACCGCATAACGGAATCAGTCATTTTCAGCGATATCGCGCGCCATTTCGGCATAGAGCACTGGCCGGTCACCGCCATCAAATCCTACCTTGGCCACTCGATTGCTGCAGCAGGCGCCGACCAATTGGTCATGACTCTCGGTGTATGGAAGCACGGCATCATTCCCGGCATTCTGACCACGCAACAGATCGCGGATGATGTGACGACCAAAGGACTGGATTTCCTGCTGGCACACCGTGAAGTCGGTGCAGAAGGAATGGATGCTGCGATCCTCAACTCAAAAGGTTTCGGTGGCAACAATGCCACTGCCTCCGTTCTGTCACCGGCAGTAACGCGAAAGATGTTGGAGTGCCGGCACGGCAAAGCGCAGATGAGCGCGTGGGAAAAACGTAACGAAACAGTCGCTGAAACGGCGGCAGAGTACGAGGCCCGCACGAACCGCGAACAGATCGCCCCAATCTACAACTACGACCACGATGTGCGCGGCGGCACTGATCTGACCTTCACTGGTAACAAGCTGACGCTGCGTGGCTACGAACCCATCGAACTAGATTTGCCCAATCCTTATCCAGACATGGTTGCGCGCTGAGTTCTGGAACTTGATTCTGTAACTGAATTCTGGACACCCACTTGAACCAATGCTCAGGCACAGGTGCACATTGCGGCAGGCGCCGTCAATCACGGTGCCGGGTTTATCCGCATCGAGCGGCCCGAACAGAATCGTGTAGGCGCGGCCGGCGAGCCGGAAGCTCTTGGCTTGATGCCGAGACAATGCCCGGCAATGCGTAGCTTGTCGAGCGCATAACCCCGGGTTGCCGTATCCAGCTTCGCTACACGCTCTACGTTCCTGTCAGGCATTGCTCTCTGTCTCTCACGCTTGGGGCCTCTTCAATTTTTCTTCAGCAAATTTTCGTAATTGGTGCCCATGACCAGCGACACTGGTTTGCCTGCGAGTACGTCACGGGTCATCAGGCGTTCTTTCTCGGCAATCATTTCAGCGATCTGCAGTATTTCTTCAATGCGCGCGGCCGGAATGAATACCACGCCGCTGCCGTCAGCAATAACGTAATCTCCGGGGCTGACACTGCTGTCGCCCACCTGCACCGGAATGCCGAAGGCTTCTTCCCACACCCGGCCGCGTGCAGTGTGCGGAGTCGTATAACGGGAGAACACCGGAAACCCAAGGTCTTCATATTCGTCGATATCGCGTGCCGGACCTTCCATGATCACTCCGCGTATCCCTTTCGCATGCGCCGCACTGGCAAGCACGCCGCCCCAGCCAGCACAGTCAATGCCGGTGCGTTGCTCGACTACGATCACGGTCAGGTTGTCGGAAGCTTCAATGGCGGCAGTGCCGAGATGCCGTTTCGAGCCGCCCTCGGGTGCCTTGGCGTGCAGTTTTACGGTTTGAACGGTGCCCGCAATGCGCTTGCGGGTGGAACGGCGCGGCAGGCCGGAATGCGCGCCCTTGAGCCCGGCACTATCGAGGGCATCAGACACAGCACAGGCATCAAGTTTCTCCAGCCTGGCAACCAGCTCAATGCGGGTAGACATGTTTACCACTCCTTTCTTTCCGGCAACAACCCGCGCAACTCGGCGTCGGTCAGGTTGCGCCACGCGCCGGGCTTCATGTGGCCCAGCTTGATGTTCATGATGCGGATGCGGCGCAGTTGCCGCACATGCAAACCAAACGCAGCGGCCATCAATCGGATCTGCCGGTTGAGTCCCTGCGTCAAGATGATGCGAAAACCGAACTTGTTGTGTTTGTATGCTTTGCACGGCAGCGTCATCTGTCCGTGAATTTTCACGCCGCGCATCATGCCACGCAGGAACTCATCATTGACCGCGTGATTCACTTCGGCCAAATATTCCTTCTCGTGCTTGTTTTCCGCGCGCAGGATTTCGTTGACGATGTCGCCGTTGCTGGTCAGCAGGATCAGCCCTTCCGAATCCTTGTCGAGCCTGCCAACCGGAAAGATGCGGCGCGGATGATCGACACAGTCGATGATGTTGCCGTGCACGTTTTCTTCAGTAGTACAGGTGATGCCAACCGGTTTGTTAAACGCAATGTAGACATGTTTCTTGCCGCCCTTGCGCACGGCTGGCATGACTTCCGCGCCATCGACCTCCACGAGCGCACCCTCAGGCAGCTCGATGCCTATGCCGGCAAGTTCACCGTTGATGGTGACCCGTCCTTCGCCGATCAGCCGGTCCGCCTCGCGCCGCGAGCAGAAACCACTTTCGCTGAGGTATTTGTTCAAACGCATCGTGGAATATCCCAGGGAGAGCCTGGGCGTATGTTACAGACTCTTCACGGCAGAATCTCATCCAGCGTGCGGCCATTGGCCCCGCTCGGCATGGCGATGCCCAGCATCGTGGCCAGCGTCGGCGCAATATCGTGCACGGCCGCAGCAGCGTGATACTGGCCTGGCTTTACCAGGGACTCCGGCCCCCAGAATATGACTGGTACGTGCGTATCGTAGGAATACGGTGAACCATGGCTGGTGCCACCACCGGGACCGCCACTGAGCCAGTTGGGTTCATGGACGATGATCAAGTCGCCGGAATGCTGCACATTGAAGCCATTGCGTACCCGCTGATCAATGCGGTCGCCGCCGCCGATCAGGCCACTTTCCAGTTCTGTCCGCGTATAAACGCGTGCTACTTGTGGCATGCGGCGCAATGCTGCCGCGGCCACGCGCTGCAGGTCAGCAGGGGCTATGTCCTTGCCTGCAACCGGCGCACGGCTCAGGTAAAGGTTCATTTCCGCGCTGCCTTCAATATAGGTGCCTGCGCCGAATGCGGCGCTGAGCGCTGCTTCAACGGCAGTGCGCTCTTCTTGCAAGTTGTAACGTCCGCCAGGGAGCTGTTTCGCGACGTTTTCCTCAGGTATTGGAGCCACACCGTGATCAGCTGTGAACACGACCAGTACATTTCCTTCGCCGGCGCGCCCTTCTGCTGCTGCCAGCAGGACACCAACCTTGTCGTCAATCGTCAGCACCATGTCGCGCATCTGCGGCGTGTCGGGACCGGTGGCGTGGCCGACATAATCCATTGCAGAAAAACTCACCGCCAACACATCGGTCTGCGCATCCGTACCCAGATCCTCGGCGGCCATCAAGGCAAGTGCAAAATCCAGCACCAACTGATCCGCGAACGGTGAGGCGTCGAGAGTGCCATACAATTCAGGGCCTGCTAACGGCATTAGCGTTCCCATCCACTCCTGACCCGCGAAACTGTCGGCGGGTTTGGCTGCATTGAATGCAGCAGCCCAAACCGGTAATTCCGGAAAATAATACGTGCTGGACACAAAATTGCCGCTCGCGCCGTCGAACCAGAAAGCACCGTCCGCGCTACGGCCGGGAGGCAGGATCGCACTGCGATCTTTCAGCGACACGCCAAACACCTTGCCGCCCTTGCCCGCCACTTTAAGTTCGTCACCAACAGTCGAGACCAGTAGCCGCTTTGGCGAAGCGCCCGCGCTACCGCCGAGCGGGGTGACTGTCTCATCGGTAATGCTCTGCACATTCTTGCCTTCACTGCGCTCATACCAGGTGTTGTTGACGATGCCGCTGACTGAGGGCGTGGCGCCACTGAGTATCATTGAGTGGCCAATCGCAGTGACTGTGGGCGCTGCTTCGTAATTGGCATTGGTGAATACTGCGCCCTCATCCATCAAGCGCCTCAGGCCACCATCGAAGTCGGCACCGAAGCGGGTCAGGTAGTCGTAGCGCATCTGGTCCACGACGATGGCCAGCACCAGGGTGGGGCGCTCCGTGGACAAGAGCGGAGGCTGGGCTTGTACAGGAAGCACTGCACCCAGAAACACGGCTGCGGTAAATGAACGTCTGAACATCGGTTTTTCCTCATGTTGAGTGTGGCGGGCAAGTCAACAGGGTAGCGGTTCTGCCCCAACTAAATATAAAGAATTGGGGCAACGCCGGACTGCTGTGGCCGGCACTCTCATGCTACTTCAGGTGCAGTGCATGCTCTTCGATGCGCTGCTTCCATTCCGCAGGGCCGGTGTTGTGCACCGAGGTCCCATTGACATCGACGGCAACAGTGACCGGCATGTCCTGCACTTCGAATTCATGGATCGCTTCCATACCAAGATCGGCAAAGGCCACGATTCTGGCTTTGCGGATCGCCTTGGACACCAGATAAGCCGCACCGCCCACCGCCATCAAATATACCGCCTTGTGGTTTTTGATTGCCTCGATTCCGGTGGGCCCGCGCTCCGCCTTCCCGATCATGCCGAGCAGCCCTGACTTCGCGAGCAAGACTTCAGTGAACTTGTCCATGCGTGTTGCAGTTGTTGGGCCGGCGGGGCCGACCACTTCGTCGCGCACCGGATCGACGGGGCCAACGTAATAGATGAATTTGTTGCGCAAATCCACGCCATTGGGCAGTTCCTCGCCCTTGTTGTACAACTCGATCATGCGTTTGTGCGCAGCATCGCGGCCGGTCAGCATCTTGCCAGTCAGCAGCAGTGTTTCGCCCGGCTTCCATGTGGCGATATCGGCGCGAGTCACAGTATCGAGATTCACGCGGCGCGCACTCGGGCCAACGTCCCAGGTGATTTTAGGATAGTCGCTGGCCTTGGGTGGATGCAGTTCAGCCGGACCGGAACCGTCGAGCACAAAATGAGTGTGGCGGGTCGCGGCGCAGTTTGGAATCATCGCCACCGGCAATGAGGCCGCGTGGGTCGGGTAGTCCTTGATCTTGACGTCAAGCACGGTGGTCAAGCCACCGAGCCCCTGCGCGCCAATGCCGAGCGCGTTGACCCTGTCCATCAGTTCGAGCCGCAATTCTTCAATGCGATTCTGCGGACCGCGTGCGCGCAGCTCGTCGATGTCAATTGAATCCATCAGTGCTTCCTTCGCCAGCACCGCGGCTTTTTCTGCGGTGCCACCGATACCAATACCCAGCATGCCCGGCGGACACCAACCTGCACCCATAGTCGGCAGCGTCTTCACCACCCAGTCGACGATACTGTCGCTGGGGTTCAGCATCACCAGCTTGGACTTGTTCTCAGAACCGCCGCCTTTGGCTGCCAGTTTGATCTCCACCGTATTGCCGGGGACGAGGCGGGTGTGGATGACCGCAGGCGTGTTGTCTTTGGTGTTGGTGCGCTTGCCGGCAGGGTCGCTCAGAATGGAAGGACGCAGGACATTGTCAGGATGTTTGTAGGCTTGACGCACACCCTCGTTGATCATGTCTTCCAGGCCCATGCTGCCTTCCCAGCGCACGTTCATGCCAACGCTCACAAAAACACACACGATGCCGGTATCCTGGCAGATGGGGCGCTTGCCTTCCGCGCACATGCGCGAGTTGACCAGGATCTGCGCCATCGCGTCTTTCGCGGCCTTGGACTCTTCACGCTCGTAAGCACGGTGCACGGCGTTGATGTAATCCAGCGGGTGAAAGTAGGAAATGAACTGCAAGGCATCGGCGACGCTGTGAATTACGTCGTCTTGGCGAATGAGAGTCATGAGAGTGCGGTCTCCTGAAATTGGTAACCCCGCGTTGGGGTATTACGCTAGAATCGAAGCCTGAATTCTAGCATGGCTTGTTCGCACGACTGGCTCCTGCTTGCCATCGAATCAACATTTGAAACAACGTTGAAACCACCATGAAACAAACACTTGGCATCCTGTCCCTGCTGCTTGCACTACTGCCTTGGAACGCACAGGCGCAAGCCAAATTCACCATCCTGTTTCTGGGTGATTCGCTGACCGCGGGCCTGGGTCTTGAGGAAGGCGAATCTTTCCCCAGTTTGCTGGCCGACCGCTATGCAGCCGAGGGCCGCACTGACGTCGAAATTGTCAATGCAGGGATTAGCGGTTCCACAACGGCGAGCGGACTCAGCCGCTTGCAGTGGTACATCCGCTCGCAACCCGACCTGCTGGTATTGTCCCTGGGTGCCAACGACGGCCTGCGCGGGCTGGATATCACTGAGATGAAGGCCAATCTGGCGAGGACCATCGAGTTCGCGCAGGCCAACGGCTTGCAGGTTGCGCTAACCGGCATGCTGGTGCCACCCAACATGGGCCCGGACTACACGGAAGCCTTCGCCCGCGCGTTTCCAGACTTGGCGCAGCAGTACCAACTGCCCTTCCTGCCCTTCCTGCTGGACGGCGTGGCGGCAATTCCTGAGCTCAATCAGGGTGACGGCATCCATCCGAATCTCGCGGGCGCGCGTATTGTGAGCGACACGGTATACAGCTTTCTGCTTCCGCTTTTGCCGAGTGAGTTGCCCGCTGATTGAATTGCCCTTGCCTCTGCTCTATCTTCCAGTCTGCCTTCAGACCTCACCTGCAACGATACCGTATTCATGATTCTGGCAATCAACAAACTCTGCAAAACTTTTCAGTCCACTGCCCTGCATGAACCCGTGGAAGTGCTCAAGGATCTCAACCTGCAGATGGAAGCAGGCGAGGCCCTGGCAATTCTCGGCCAGTCTGGCAGCGGCAAGTCCACGCTACTGACCCTGCTGGCCGGGCTCGACAGCCCTACGTCCGGCAGCATCATCCTCAATGGTCAGGACATGCAGAAACTCAGTGAGGAACAGTTGTCGAAATTCCGTGCGCAGAACATCGGCATCATCTTCCAGCAGTTCCATTTGATGTCGCACCTGACTGCGCTGGAAAACGTGTCGTTGCCGCTCGACCTGTTCAAAGACAAGAATGCAGCCGCCAAGGCCAACGAAGCGCTGGAAAATGTCGGCCTCGCCAAACGCAAGGATCACTTCCCGCATCAATTGAGTGGCGGCGAATGCCAGCGTGTGGCCATCGCGCGCGCGATGGTTGTACGCCCGGCTATCCTGCTGGCCGATGAACCCACCGGCAATCTGGACAACACCACCGGCGCTTACGTCACCGACATGATCTTCGACCTGGTGAAAGCGCATCGCATGACCCTGCTTTTTGTTACGCATAATGAACAATTGGCCAAGCGCTGCGGCCGCGAACAACGGCTCCAGAACGGGAGATTCCTCTGATGCTGTGGTTACAGCTTGCCTGGAAGGAGATCACCAACAACTACAAATTCAGCATGTTCTTCGTGCTGAACCTGAGCATCGGGCTGATCGGTTTCATCGCGCTCGATTCCTTCAAGCATTCCATCGACCAGCACCTGCAGAACAATTCCAAAGCAATTCTGACCGCTGACGTACAGATCTCTTCGCGCTTTCCGCTGACTGAAGTGGAAACCGGCATGGCCGAAGAAATTCTTGCGAGCGACTTCGAAGCCACTGACCAGATTTCCTTCATGTCGATGGTCGCCGCCAACGGCAATTCGCGCCAGACCACCCTCATCGCGATTGAGGACGGTTACCCGCAGTATGGGGACATCGTTCTGCAGCAGCGCGGCTCGGTAATTGAGACCGATGCGCGCGCAGAACTCTTCAGCGGCAATAACATCTGGGTGGCGCGCGACCTGATGGTGATTCTCGGCCTCAATATCGGCGACACCCTGCGCATCGGCAGCGTGGATTTCACCATTCTCGACGTGATTCTCGAAGACCCCAGCAGCACGATCTCGGTGATGACCAGCTTCCCCGCCATCTACATGGGCGTGCCGCAGGTGGAGTCCACCGGCCTGATCCAACTCGGCAGCCGTATCAGCTATGCCCGTTTCTACAAATTGCCATCGGGTTACAACGTCAGCGCTCTGGAAGAAACTTTTGCGGAACGCGAACGCGAGGTATTCCGCGACACCAACCGACTGGCGATGACAACGCACGAAGAAGAAAGCGAAGACCTCGCGCGTATCCTCGGCTTGATGAACGACTTCCTCGGCCTGATCGCGCTGATCGCCCTGTTCCTCGCCGGGGTTGGTGCCGCCTACTTGTTCCGCAGCTTCTTCACCAGCCGCTTCAAGGACATGGCTATTCTGATGTGCCTTGGCGGCACGCCACGGCAGGCCTACCAGATGACGCTGGTGCAAATCGTGTTGCTCGGCACCATCAGCGCGGTGATTGCCAGCACCATAGCGTGGTTCATGCTGCCGCTGTTGCCGCTGCTGTTCGAAGGGTTCCTGCCGCGCGGCTTCACCAACACCATGGAAGTCAACTCACTGGTGCTGGCGCTGTTCATGGGCACGCTAGGCAGCATCATCTGCTGCCTGCCGATCCTGTCGAAGATCTACGACCTCAACCCGATTGGTCTGTTCCACGAAAATGTACAGCCCTCGCTTGCACGCAAACACTGGCAGCGGCATGCGGCCAGCTACGCGCCGATTCTGCTGGTGTTCTGGGGCCTCGCAATCTGGCAAGCAAACTCGGTGCAAATCGGCACGGTGTTCATTGCCGGCTTCCTGACGTCCATCTTTCTGCTCGGCAGTGTCGCTTGGTTCATCCTGCGCGCCTGCGGCCTCTATTCCGGGTCAGCAGTGGTCACGCGAAAACTGGCGCTACGCAACCTCGACCGCAACCGCATCGGCGCGATTTCCTGTTTCCTCGCGATCGGTCTTGGTTCACTGCTGATTAACCTGATTCCGCAGATCCAGAACGGGCTCCAGGAAGAGATCGCAGCGCCGATAGATTATTCGGTGCCGGACTTCTTCATGTTCGACATACAGCCGGAACAGCTCGCTGAACTTGAGCGCATTCTCGATGAGCAGGGTTATGGGCTCTCTTTCCTGTCGCCTATGATCAGCGCGCGCCTCGATGCGGTGAACGGTTTGGTCATCGACGATACTGAAGAGACTCCCGATGAGCAGTTAATGCGCCGCCGTACCTACAACCTGACCTACCAGCCCGAACTGAAAGCCTCTGAGAAACTGGTCGAGGGTGAAGTATGGACCGAGGCCTGGGAGTTCGGCGACGCAGCCTTGCCCGGCATCTCGGTGGAAGCGGGGTTCGCTGAACGTATGGAGTGGAACATCGGTGACACGCTGACCTTCGACGTACAAAGCGTGCCGGTCGAAGGCCGCATCATGAATACACGCACCGTGGACTGGAATAGCTTCCAGCCTAATTTCTTCCTCTCATTTCAGCCTGGCGCGCTTGATCCTGCGCCAAAGACTTTCGTTGCGGCGCTCAGTGAAGTGGCTGAGGAAGATCGCATCGCGGTCCAGAACAGCATCGTCATCGCGCTGCCCAATATCTCGGTGATCAACGTGACCCAGATCGTCGCGCGCGTTCTCGACATCACCGACCAGATCAGTTGGGCGATCACTGTCATGGCGTGGCTGTCGATTCTCGCCGGCCTTGTGGTGTTGTTTTCGATTGCACGCTATGAGGTGAAGTCGCGCTTCTGGGAAATCAACCTGCTGAAAATTCTTGGTGCCAATTTCGGTGATGTGAAGTCCATCGTGCAAATCGAGTTTGGCATTCTTGGTTTCTTCGCTGCGCTGACTGGCGTGATACTGAGTCTGGCGATGTCCTATAGCATTTCCTGGTTCGTGTTCGACAATCTCTGGCGATTTTCGGCTGGCATCACCACGCTGAGTATTCTGGTGATCACTGCGATGAGTGTGGCTACTGCCTTGCTCGCAACACTGTCGGTACTGCGGCAGAAACCATTGGAATTGCTTAGGGCTACATAAGATTTCTGGACACCCACTCGGGGGTTTCTGAATGCGATGCTGCAGCGAAAGGGCCACCTTGGGGTGTCGTTTTGCACCTCCGCTCAGGACCGCCCTTCAGCGCACAACTAACCCTTGCCGGGACGCAAGCCGCCAAATCTAGCTTCCTTCGCTGTTCGGCGCAAAACGTCACCCCAAGTCGTCCCCACAAGCTTCAACTGGAATTCCCGTGTGTGTCAGTTCTGCGTTTGACCAGACACGGCATGCTTTCCTCTTCTCATTTGGTTCGTCTTCCGGAACCCGCGCAGAGCTTGACACCCACGGGAACCCGAGCAATTCCTGAGAGGGTGGGCCGGGGATGTTTTTTGCGCAGCCCGTCCGCGAGCGGCGCACTTTGCGGGGTTGCGTCCCCGCAAGGGTTAGTTGTGCGCTAAAGCCGACCGCCAGGAGGGCGGAGCAAAAAAGCAACCCCGGCCAGGCCCTCCCATCTGAAGCCATGCAACAAGTTCAGCCCAAGTGGGTGTCCAGCCCCAAGAATCCATAACAGTATTCGCCTACAATCCCCACCATGTCCCAAGACAAATACACCATGTTCCGCAACCGCCTGCAGAAGGTGTTTGTGCATCGCCGCAAGAAAGCCGCGCAGCAGCAGGTAAGCTGCTACCGCATTTACGATCTCGACCTGCCGGAATTTCCGTTCGCGATTGACCTCTATGAAGACCACGTCCACGTTGCCGAATACAAACGCAACCACACGCTGAGTGAAACCGAGCATCAGACATGGCTGGACGCGAGCCGCGATGTGATCGCCGACGTGCTGCAAGTGCCTGCCGCGCACATTCACATCAAACAGCGCGCCGTGATCGCTGATCGCAAGGAACAATACGGCCACTTCTCCAACAAAGGAGAAAGCATTGTGGTCAACGAAAATGGAATCCGCTTCCGGCTGAACCTTACCGACTACCTCGACACTGGCCTGTTTCTCGACCATCGTCCGACACGCGTACTGGTGAAGGAACTCTGCAAGGACAAGGACGTGCTGAATCTTTTTGCTTACACCGGCTCGTTCTCGGTGTATGCCGCGCTGGGCGGTGCGCGTTCAGTGCAGACGGTAGATCTGTCGAACACCTACATTGGCTGGGCGCGGGACAATTTCACTCTCAACAACCTTGATCCATCGGTGTATGAGTTTGTCGCCGAGGATGTGATGGCCTGGCTGCCAAGCCGGCCTTCCGCCAGTGTTGACCTGATCATCTGCGACCCACCCACCTTCAGCAACAGTAAGAAGATGCAGAGTGTATTTGATGTGCAGCGCGATCATCCCGCACTGCTGAACCAGTGCCTGCGTCTACTGCGTAACGACGGAGTTCTGCTATTCAGCACCAACAACCGCCGCTTTCGCCTGTATGACGAGCACCTCGACACTGATCGCATCAAGGACATCACCCGCCAGACCACGGGCTTTGATTTCGAGGGAAAACTGGATCGGTTCTGCTTCGAACTGAGACCCGGCGCCCGTGCGACCAAGACTGCCTCTCCCTGGCGCAAATAAGCCTGCAGTCCCTGAAAAATTCCTGAAATTGAAGCTGAAATCTTGGCCGAGTTTGTATATCCTTCCCGCCCTCGCACTGGGGTATCGCCAAGCGGTAAGGCAACGGATTCTGATTCCGTCATTCGGTGGTTCAAATCCATCTACCCCAGCCACATTCCATGAACTGGCCTGAGCGTTACCTGTAATACGGGTGCGCGCTCAGGGTCCGTTTGCTTCGAGCGCCGCAGGCGCTTTCCTTTCCCAGTCTGTCTTGCACTACTTCATTGCTCAGGCGAGATCGAAACGATCCAGGTTCATCACCTTGTCCCAGGCCGCGACGAAATCACGCACGAACTTCTGCTGAGCGTCGCTGGAGGCATACACTTCCGCGAGGGCGCGCAGTTGTGAGTTCGAGCCGAAGACAAGATCAACAACTGTCCCAGTCCATTTGAGCTTGCCAGTTGTCCGATCCACTCCCTCCAGCACCCCTGTTATTGTGGCGGACTTCTGCCACTTGGTACCCATGTCGAGCAGGTTCACGAAGAAGTCGTTGGTCAACGTTTCTGGACGCTTGGTGAACACACCATGTTGGGCTTTGCCAACGTTAGCATTCAACGCGCGCATCCCACCAATCAGCACTGTCATCTCGGGAGCAGTCAAAGTCAGCAATTGCGCTTTATCCAGCAGGTGCTCTGTAGCTTCTCCCGCAAGTCCTTGTTGAACATAGTTGCGGAACCCGTCAGCAACCGGCTCCAGTACGGCGAAGGCATCCACATCCGTCTGTTTCTGCGCGGCATCTGTGCGGCCCGGCGTAAAGGGAACCTTCACCTCCTGACCCGATTTCTTCGCCGCAGCTTCGATGGCTGCGCAACCGCCCAGAACGATCAGGTCGGCCAACGAAATTTTCTTGCCGCCTGACTGTGCATCATTGAAGTCCTTGCGGACTGTTTCCAGCTTCGGCAGGAGCTTCGCGAGTTCGGCTGGCTGATTGACTGCCCAGTCCTTTTGCGGAGCGAGGCGAATGCGCGCGCCGTTCGCGCCACCGCGCTTGTCGGAGCCACGGAAGCTTGCAGCAGAGGCCCACGCGGTATTCACCAACTGGGCGATGGACAGGCCTGATGCGAGAACCTTGGCCTTCAGTGCTGCAATGTCCTGCTCGTCGACCAGTGTGTGATCCACGGCGGGAACCGCGTCCTGCCAGAGCAGCACTTCCTTCGGCACCAGCGGACCCAGATAGCGGCTTGGCGGGCCGAGGTCGCGGTGCGTCAGCTTGAACCACGCGCGGGCGAAAGCATCCGCGAACAGATCCGGATTCTCATGGAAGCGCCGCGAAATTTTTTCGTAGGCTGGATCGACGCGCAGGGAAAGGTCCGTGGTCAGCATGGACGGTGCGTGCCGCTTGGTTGCGTCGTGCGCATCCGGCACGGTATCGGCGCCCATGCCATGTTTCGGAGTCCACTGGTGCGCACCGGCCGGGCTCTTCGTCAGCTCCCATTCGTAGCCGAACAGGTTCCAGAAGAAATTGTTGCTCCACTTCGTTGGCGTGGTGGTCCAGGTTACTTCGAGGCCGCTGCCGATTGCGTCGCCGCCTTTACCGGTGCCAAAGCTGCTCTTCCAGCCGAGGCCTTGTTGCTCGATGCCGGCAGCTTCCGGCGCTGGACCCACCAGTGCCGCATCACCCGCACCATGGGTTTTGCCGAAGGTGTGACCACCGGCGATCAACGCTACTGTCTCTTCGTCGTTCATCGCCATGCGCGCGAAAGTTTCGCGGATATCTTGCGCCGCAGCGAGCGGGTCGGGGTTGCCGTTTGGGCCTTCCGGGTTCACATAGATAAGTCCCATCTGCACCGCAGCGAGCGGATTTTCGAGATCCCGGTCTCCGGTGTAGCGTTTCTCAGCACTCAGCCAGGTCTTCTCGTTACCCCAGTAGATATCTTCTTCGGGTTCCCAGATATCCTCACGCCCACCGGCGAAACCGAAGGTCTTGAAGCCCATCGATTCCAGTGCAACGTTGCCCGTGAGGATCATCAGGTCAGCCCATGAAATCTTGCGGCCATACTTCTGCTTGAGCGGCCACAGCAACCTGCGCGCCTTGTCGAGGTTAACGTTATCCGGCCAACTGTTCAGGGGAGCGAAGCGCTGGTTGCCGGTGCCTGCGCCACCGCGACCATCGCCGGTGCGATAGGTGCCGGCGCTGTGCCAGGCCATGCGCACAAACAGTGGGCCGTAGTGGCCGAAGTCAGCGGGCCACCAGTCCTGCGAATCTGTCATCAGGGCGTGGAGGTCCTTGATCAGGGCATTCAGATCGAGGCTCTTGAACTCTGCGGCATAGTTGAACGCCGCGTCCATCGGGTCTGACTTGGATGAGTGCTGGTGCAGGATGCTCAGCTTCAATTGCTTGGGCCACCAGTTTGCGTTGGATGGGGCTGCCGCTGTGGTGTGTTTGCTGACGTCGCCCGAGAACGGGCACTTGCTTTCAGTTGCCATGATCATCTCCTTGCTGATGTGGAACTAACTATACGTTCAGCTGCTGCGATTTGACACCAATGAACACGATAGGGCTTGCCAATGGGCATGGTTGATTCCAGCGGTGCGTGCGGCTACCTTGGCGCTATTCCGTTGATGAATAGCCCCAAGATACAAATGAAATCCCCTGTTTTGCCACTGCTTGTTGCAGTCACAATAGCTCTGGTCCCGGTTTCCGCTGCTGCCCAGGAGAACACTTCCGCAGGCCGTGGGCAGCTTCTTGAGAACGTCATCGTCACCGCGCGCCGGCGCGAAGAAAACCTGCAGACACTGCCGGCTGCCGTCTCCGTGATTGGCAGCGAGCTTCTGGACAGTTCGCACACGGTGAATCCACAGCAGCTCAGCCTGTTGGTGCCAAGTCTGTATTACAACTCGGCGAACCCGCGCAACACGGCGTACACGATTCGCGGCCTGGGCTCTAATACGCTCGCCATCAGTGCGGCCAATGACGGGATGGAACCGGGCGTTGGCTTCTACGTGGACCAGGTTTATCACGGCCGTCCGGCAACAGCGGCCTTCGACTTTACTGACATCGAGCGCGTGGAAGTCATGCGCGGCCCCCAAGGCACACTGTTCGGCAAGAACACTACGGCGGGCGCCATTCATGTCATCAGTCGGGAACCGACCTTTGAGCCAGAGGCAAACGGTGAGCTTGCATACGGCAGTTTTGACTTCATGCAAGCGAGAGCTTCGGTCTCTGGCCCGCTGCTTGGCGACAAGGTCGCCGGCCGTCTTTCCGCCCAGCTCACCCGGCGTGATGGTTTGATCTACAACGTCAGGAATAATCGCCATCTCAACAACCTGGACAATTACGCCGTACGCGGGCAGCTCCTGTATGTACCCACCGATAATCTTGAATTCCGTTTGATCGGCGATGTTTCCGATCTCGATTCCGCCTGCTGCACCCAAAACTTTCTGCGCGTTGGCAACAGCCTGCGCAGTGCAGTGCGCCAGTTCCCTGCGCTAGCTGCGGGCTTGGCTTACACGCCACCGAGCCGCGAGGTCTACGACCGCCTGACTGACATTGATGCCAATCTGCTGATCAATACGCAGGATGCCGGCGTCTCTCTGCTCGGCACTTGGGAGCTCGGCGCCACCACTCTGACGGCGGTCTCGGCCTGGCGCTACTGGGATTGGGATGTCGCCAACGATCGCGACTACACGGGAGTTCCGGTGCAGATGGTGCAACGCATTCCGTCGCGCCAGGATCAATACAGCCAGGAACTGCGTTTAGCTGCCAACAATGGCAGTGCGCTCAGCTACGTTGCCGGACTCTACTGGTTCAAGCAGGAGATCAGTGGACGACCCAGCAGCATCTACGGGCCAGAGGCGACTTATTGGCTGTTGAATCAGGCGACATTCACGGCGCCCATCCCGCGTAACCTGCTCGATGGTTACGGCCAGACAGGCAGTTCAGTTTTCGCGATGGAAAGTTATGCAGCGTTCGGCGAGCTAAATTACGCCTTCAATCCGCGACTGACCTCGACACTGGGGCTGCGCTATACCTACGAGGACAAAGCAGGCGCCTACGCGACGCAAGTCTTCGGCGGCCTCACTCTTTCCGGTCTGCCTGCCGCTACCGCAACCGAATTGAACCGCGCCAAGCTCGCGATTTTGCGTCCGCAGAACTATAGCGCCGAAGACAGCGGCGGCAGTTTGTCCGGTCGCGCCAACTTGTCTTATGCAATAACGGACGCCCTCTTCGCCTATGTGAGTTATGCGTATGGCTACAAATCAGGCGGACTCAACATGTCGGGCTTGCCGCTCGATGCCCAGAATCAGCCAGCTCTGGCGACCGCAGTCATCGAGGATGAGACGAATGCCACTGTCGAAGCGGGCCTCAAATCCACCTTGCTCGACGGCAGCGCAACCTTGAATGTCGCGCTATACAGGACCGTCGTTGAAGACTATCAGGCGAACGTTGTCTCAAATCTGGAGACTGCCGCAATCCGTTCCTACCCCTCAAATGTTCCCGAAGTGCGCGTACAGGGTCTGGAAGCGGACTTCACGGCGCTGCTGTTTGAGGGCTTGGTATTGCGCGCCTCGGTCGCCTACGCCGATGGTGAGAACACGGACTATCCCGCAGGGCCCTGCCCGCTCGAAGTGCAAACTGCCGCTACTGTGGCTTGTAACCTCACGGGTGTGAGCCTGGCGGGCTTGTCCAGAATGTCAGGAACGCTCGGCTTCGACTACTCAGTGCCAATGGGCAAGGGCAGCTTTGGCGTGCACGCGGACGCGAATTTCCGCAGCGATTACAACAGCGACACGTCCGCATCGCAGTACACCCAAATCGCCGGCTATGGCGTCACTAACACAAAAATCGGCTATCAGGCCGACGCTGGCTGGGAGGTGGCTTTGTTCGCACGTAACCTGTTCGATGCGGATTACATCACCGCACTTACCGTACAAACCGGCAATTCCGGCCTGATTCTCGGCCAGCCCAGCGACCCACGGATGGTGGGAGTAACGCTCCGGCGCACCCTGCGCTGAACCTCCTGCCACCACCGCATACGCCTGTTATACTGGGCACCTCTTTGGTTTCAGGTTGCAGTCGAACCCCCATGAAAGTACCCGCAAGGCTGCAGCCTCTGCTTGAAGACGGCTTGATCGACGAAGTGCTTACCCAGTTGATGAGCGGCAAGGAAGCCCAAGTCTACATCGTGCGCTGTGGTGCCGAACGCCGCTGTGCCAAGGTGTTCAAGGAAGCAACCAACCGCAGTTTCAAACAGGCCGTGCAATATCAGGAAGGCCGCACCGTGCGCAACAGCCGCCGGGCGCGTGCCATGTCCAAGAAAACCAAATACGGCCAGAAAGAACAGGAAAGCGCCTGGCTGAATGCCGAAGTGGATGCGCTGCGCAGACTGGATGCCGCCGGGGTGCGGGTGCCTAAACCGCTTGCATTTGTCGATGGCGTGCTACTGATGGAACTGGTGGCCGATGCCGAAGGTAATGCCGCTCCGCGTCTCGGCGACCTCACCCATACTGCAGAACAAGCACGCGATTATCACAGCCGCATCCTCACCGAGATCGTGCGCATGCTTTGTGCTGGCCTAGTGCATGGTGACTTGTCGCCGTTCAACGTGCTGGTCGACGCGCACGGCCCTGTCATCATCGACCTGCCGCAGGCGGTGGATGCCGCCGGGAACAACAGTGCTGCCATGATGCTGGAGCGCGATGTCGGCAACATGCGCGCATGGTTCGGCCAGTTCGCTCCGGAACTGCTGACCACGGATTACGGCAAGGAAATCTGGGCGCTGTATCAAGCAGGCAACCTGAACCCTGACAGCACACTCACCGGCATGGTTGAACAGGATGACACGATCACCGACATCCGCGAACTGATGATGGTGATCGAAAATGCCAAACAGGAAGAAGCTGCGCGGCTGGAACGGGAAAAGGAAAGCCTGGCCTGAATCAGCCTTGCGTGCGCCAGTGAATCAGCAAGAGTGCACCCAAGGTCAGCACCCCCGCTGCTGACAAATAGTATCCCACCGCAGAAATGCCGTAATTCACCGCAAGCCAAGTCGCGATATACGGCGCCAGTGAACCCCCGAGTATCCCTGCACAATTAAACGCCAGCGATGCACCGGTGTAGCGCACCGCCGTCGGAAACAGCTCCGCGAGCGCGGTGCCGAGTGGTCCGTATGTCAGTCCCATGCAGGCCAGTCCGAGCGCCAACAACACGGTTACCCGAACCGCGCTGTTCGTGAACAAAGAGCCAAACAAAAAGCCGAACACGATGATCGCGATGGTCGCCGCGATCAGCATCGGCATGCGGCCAACTCGATCTGCCATGAGGGCAGACACCGGGATCATCGCGCCAAAGAACAACACGCCGATAATTTGCATAACCAGAAATTGCTGGCGCTCAAAGCCGAGCGCGCTCGTACCCCAGCTCAAGGTGAACACAGTCATCAGGTAGAAAATCACGAAGGTGGTGACGGCGGCCAGTGTTGCCAACAACAAGGTCACCGAGTGCTCACGCAGCACGACGAGAAGCGGCACCTCGACACGCTCGTTCCGCGCCAGGGCCTGCTCGAAGGCCGGGGTCTCGGAAATTTTCAAACGCACATATAAACCGACAAACACGAGCAAAGCGCTGGCCAGAAACGGAATGCGCCAGCCCCACGCGAAAAATTGGGTGTCGCTGAGGGTTGCACTCAGCAAGATGAACACGCCTGTCGACAAGATAAAGCCAATGGGCGCGCCAAGCTGCGGAAACATGCCGTACCAAGCCAGTTTGCCGGGCGGCGCATTTTCGGTTGCCAACAACACCGCCCCGCCCCACTCGCCACCCAGACCAATGCCCTGCCCAAAGCGACACAGCGCAAGGAGTGCCGGTGCCAGCACGCCGATGGTGGCGTAGGTTGGCAGCAGACCAATGGCAACAGTCGACAAGCCCATTGTCAGCAGCGCGGCGACCAGTGTGGTTTTGCGGCCGATGCGGTCGCCGAAGTGCCCAAACACGGCGGAACCGAGAGGTCGTGCAAAGAAAGCCAGCGCGAACGTAGCCAGCGATTGCAGCGTAGCCGTGGCCGGATCGCTACCCGGAAAAAACAAGGTCGGAAACACCAGCACGGCGGCCGTGCCATAGATGTAGAAATCGAAGAACTCGATGGTCGTGCCAATCAGGCTGGCGAAGAGCACGCGTTGCGACTTCATGTCAGAACCTGAAGGTGTAATTGAACTTCAGCGACAGATCCGCAATGGTCGATTCAAACGTGTTGTTCTTGTCAGGATCGATCAGGCCCCAGTTCAGCACCACGAAAGCTTGCTGGCCCGCTTGCGGAATCCAGTGCAAACGGCTGTTGAAACCGAGATTCTCGGAGATGTTGTCGTACTGGATCAAGTTGCTCCATGCCAGAGTGGAGGAGAATGCGTACTGGGAATTGAGGCCGAACAAACGCAGGGTGAAATTGCCATAGGGCAGCTTGATGCGATCTTCAGTGGCCGAAACATCCAGAAAGAAATTGCGATTGGGGCGCCAGCTGATGTTGCCCCGCCGCGAAAAGTGGGTGCCAGTGTAATACTCCCCACCCTGCAGGTTTATGCCCCCGGCGATCCGGCGCTGGGTACCCCACGACAAACCCATGAAAAATTCGTTCCAAGCATATTCACCCGTCGGTAGCGTAATCGTGCGCGCACTGTTTGAAGCACGGTAGATTGTGAAGGGCGTCGGCAACACTTCCTTGTATTGGATGTAACGGATGAAGGCGAAACCATTGGTGTTGGAAAAGGACGACAACCGCAAACCCAGGCTCTCGTTGTTGAGCTTGCCGTTGCCGAGGTTCTCCGCACGGTAGCCTTCCAGGGCCAGCAGTACCGAGCGGAACAACTTGTCAGGTTCGAGGAAATGGCGGAAGCCAATATTGGCGTGATGATCCTCGATGTCGGTGACATTCACGTAGCCCGCCGCAGGCATGAAGTTCTTCTCTACGCGCTTGTAGTTGTACAGCGCTTGCCAACCCTGGCTGTTGGGCAATACCAGCCCGAAGCCGTAGGCAGCATTATCACTGCTCAGCTTGCCTTCGGTGTCAGTTTCTTCGTAGAACCCCATCGACTCAATGGTGTTGCCGTGAAAGGCGGTGTTTCTATAACGGAAGTCGGTGCCGATCAGCGTGTTGTCGAGATTGGATTGCGGGTTGCCGTCGGTGACAATGGCACCGACTTGCAGATGCGAGCCGACGTTCAGCACCGTCCTGCCAACGAAGATACTCTGGGAATCGACGCCGAATGCTTCGTCCTGGTTGATGACGAGGGTGCCAACGTTCCAATCACCAACGCGGCCACTGAGTTTGACGCCGCCAACGATATCGACTGGCGCACCAGTTGTACTCAACCCGATCTTGCGCGAGAAAAACGGCCGCGCATTCTGCTTGGCCGGCGTGCTGGCGGCGGAGGAACCAGTGCCGGACACTGCATTGAAGCCACCTGAGCCGATCTGGCCGAACTCGAAGATATCAACATCACGCAGGAAGAAATCGCGTTTTTCCGGAAAAAACAGGTTGAATCTAGTCAGGTTGACCTGGCGGTCATCCACTTCGGTTGCCGAGAAGTCGGTGTTCAGGGTCAACGAAGCATTGAGCTGCGGTGTTACTTTGTAGAACACATCGAGCTGTGGTTCGTAATTGTTTTCTGCGAATCCGAGCGGACCAAACTTGCGCCGCCGCGCCACTGTCAGCGATGGCACTACATCGAGACCCATGCCCTGCCGCAAATTGGCGAGGCCGGTAGCGGTGCCGGACACACTGGGATTGATCTCGCGGTTACGCGACATCCACGCGCTACTTTCACCGCTACGGCGGCGAATGCGATTGAAGTTGATACCCCACGACGCTGAATCAGGATTGAAAGACAGAGTCTGGAAGGGAATGCGGATCTCCGTACTCCAGCCATCCGCATCACGCACCGACTTCGCTTCCCAGATACCTTCCCAGTTGGCTTCGATATCGTTGATGTTCTGGAACAGACCATCCCAACGCACACCGTTGGGGTTCACTTCAAAGCGATAGCCGTTACGGCGATCGAGATAGGGATCAAGGATCACAGCGAAAATATCGTCACTGCCAAGGGCCTGGCCCTGGCGCAGCACGCGGTCGCTGATTTGCGCGGGATCGCTCTCAAACATTCGCGCCCCGATATAAAGCGCGTCTTCGGTATAGAACACGCGCACCTCAGTGCGTTGGCCGGGCTCAAGATATTCCTGGGGAAAGACCGTATGAAAGTCCTCGATCAGTGCGGCCTGGGACCAGGCGGCATCCTCCAGTCTGCCGTCGATTTCCACGCCGTTGGCCAGGCCCGGCAAATCGATGCTCTTGGCCTCACTATCGGCGGCACTTGCCGGGGTTTGAGCATGGGAAAGGGCGGAAACTCCACTCAACGACAGGGCGACCAGGAAGATTGCTACTACAGCGCGGCGCGATGGCAGAAATAATGCGAAAAACACAGACATTTTGCTTCCAGGAAGTTGATGGCAAGAAGGCATTGTATTGCAGAGTATGCGGAATTCTCAGCCCATTGGCCTGCGCACGCAGGATACAGTCGTCCGGTTCAACAACTAGCAAGTATACTCTTGTGTAACCGCCGAGCCAGACCAAACCGGATGCTGCCCAAGATCCACCATATTCAGGCTGAACCCCTCTGGAAGCTGCCCCCCACGCTCCGGGAGCGGCTGCGCATTGACCCTCAACAAGTGCTCTTCCGGCACTTCATGTTTTGTGGAATTTATTGCGCTGTAGCGGTTTTCTTCCTGATTTTCTATGGCATCGCCGCACTACTGCGTGGCGAGCAGGTCTACGCCTGGGTTATCTTCGGTTTTGCAGTGCTGGCTACCACTGGCTATCTCGGCATATGGCTGAGTGGCATCTATATTCTGGCCAATCATTTCATCACGTTCCTGATGGGTTGCCTGTGCCTCTATCTGTATTACTCGGGAGGCACGGAGAATACGGGCCCGCTCTATTACCTGGTATTTCCTCTGGTTGCCCTGTTTCAGCAGGGCATCAAAGCCGGAGGTTTTTCGGTAATGGCACTGTTTATAGCTACTTGGCTGCTGCAGAGTACAGGCATATTCGGTTTTGATACGGAACGCTACACCTTCGTTTTCATGACCCGCCTGGGTACGGTATACCTGATCGTGGTTGTGCTTTCGTTCATGTTTGCCTACTTCCGCCACGAGGCCGAACGCGAGCTGTTGCTCACCGAGGGCGATCTCGACCAGATCGTGTACAGCGACATTCTGACCGGGCTCCCCAGCCAAAACCTGATGGGCAAATTGCTGTACACAGAAGCCCTGCGTTACGAGCGTTATCAAACACCCTTCTGCCTGATGCTGCTCGAAATCGACCAGTTCCAGAAGCTGCACATCCGCTACGGCGCTGCATTCACCAATGAAGTCATGGTCGGGATGGCGGAAATTTTCGCGGGCATACTCCGGCGTCAGGACATTGCAGGGCGCTGGGAAAGCAATCGTTTCCTGATTCTGGCACCGGTAACTGCACTCGCTGGTGGTCATATCCTTGCGCAGCGGCTCTGCCAAGTGGTTGCGCTTCATCAATTCATGATCGACAGACAGGCGATGCATTTCACGCTCAGCATCGGGCTTGTGGAAGCACGCAGTGAAGATGTCTCCGACACGGTAAACCGGGCGGATGAATTGCTGTACCACGCACGCAAAGCGGGTGGCAATCTGGTTATGGACACGCGCCCGGAACCAACGCCGGAAATGGAAGATCAGAACCTGAATGTGTAGTTGTATTTCATGGTCAGATCGTTGTACGTGGACGCAAAGCTGTTGTCCTTGTCGAGATCTGCGACTCCCCAGTTCAACACCAGATACATCTCCCGCCCCGGTTCCGGAATCCAGTACAGGCGACTGTTGATACCCATGCCTTCGGATACGTTGTCGTACTGCACGCGGTTGGTCCACGTGAGGTCCGCGGTGAAATTGATCATCGCGTTGAAGGACAACTGGCGCACTGTGAAATCCCCTTGGGGCAATTCAATCCGGTTCTCGGAATAGCCGGTTTGCAGATTCCAGCCACGGCGCGGCAGCCAAGTCAGGTTGACGCTGGTTTGCAGGCTTTCACCATCATAGTAGTCACCTTGAGTCAGCGTCAGACGCCCAGCCCATTCGCGCTGACCTCCGGTCTGGATCGATGCAGTGCTCTGCACGAAAGAATAGTCGCCCGGCGGAATCACAATGCTGCGACTGCCATCGGAGGCGCGGTAGATCGTGAATGGCCGCGTCAACACTTCGCGCTTGCGGGCCAGCGTTGCTGATAGGACATCATTGGTGTTGTTGTTCGCGTTCGCGCGTACTTGCACTGTTTCTGAAACCAGGTTGCCCGTCTTCAGATCACTGTTGCGATACCCGTCAAAGCCGCCATACCAGGAGCGCACATAACCCCCCTGTTGCAGAAAAGTACGCACGCCGGCATCAAGCGCGTGGTCTGTGACTCCACGCTGATTGACGAAACCGAGGCCCGGATTGAAGTTGTAGTCGATGCGTTTGTAGCTGTAAGCGCCGCGCCACCCATTGGTATTGGGCGCGGCCACACCGAAACCGTACGAGGTATCGTCACCCTTGAGGCCTGGTGTGTCGGACTGCTGATACCACGCTTCGCTTTCCAACACTTTGCCGCCAGGCATGCGTGAATTGCGATAGCGGAAATCAGCGCCAACCAGACTGTTGTCGAGATTCGCCTGCGGATCGCCATCGGTAACGATGACACCGACCTGCGACTCCTGCAGCACGTTCAGTGCGGCGCGGCCAACAAACACACTCTGTGCGTCCACATTGCTGAGGTCATCCTCATCCTGCCGCACCAGCAGCGAACCGACGTTCCAAGAACCAACCCGGCCGCTGAGTTTGGCGCCTGCCGCCAGATCCACCGGCGCCCCGTTGCTAGACAAACCAATGTTGCGTGAGAAGAAGGGCCGCCCATTCTGCAGTGCGGCCGTGGGTACCGCCTCGTTGCTTTCCTGGCCGAATATTGAACCATTGCCGATACGGCCGAACTGGAAGATGTCATTGTCACGTGTGAAGAAATCGCGCCGTTCCGGGAAAAACAGGCTGAATCTGGACAGGTTGACAACGCGGTCATCCACTTCAGTGGCGGAGAAATCGGTGTTGAGGGTGAGCGCGGCGTTCAGCTGAGGCGTCACTTTGTAATACATGTCCACCTGCGGTTCGACACTATGATCCTCCGCACCAAGGGGTCCAAATTTGCGCTCCTGCCGCGCGACGATGTAAGGCACCACATCGAGGCCAAGCCCTTGCTGCAAACCCTGGAAGCCAGTGGCGGTGCCGGCAATGCCCGGGTTGATCAGCCGGTTGCGGGAAATCCAGCCGATCTCTTCATTGTTGCGGCGGATAGCGCGCCGGAAATTGATGCCCCATTCGCTGTTGTCCGGATTGAAGGACAAGGTCTGGAAGGGAATGCGGATTTCGGTGGTCCAGCCTTCTGCGTCGATGTTTGATTTCGCCTGCCAGATGCCAGTCCAATTGCGATCTATCTGCGACACGTTTTGGTAGATGCCTTCAACACGCACACCGTTGGCATTGATTTCGAACAGGTAACCACCACGCCGGTCGAAATACGGATCGATCATCAGCTTGAAGGAGTCGTCGTTCGGCAGACCCTGGCCCTGACGCATGACGTTGGCGCGAATCAGCGCGGGGTCAGTTTCATACATGCGGGCGCCAACGTAGAGCGCATCCTCCGAGTAAAACACGCGGATTTCGGTGCGCTGACTCGGTTCGCCATATTCCACGGGATTCATCTGGTGGAAATCGGAAACGAGTGCGGCGCGCGCCCAGACGGCTTCATCGAGCACGCCATCTACTTCGGGGGCTGTAGTAAAATTGGTGAGCTGAATGATCTTGCCCCCGGTGATGCCGTTGCTGTTTTCCTGCTGAGAAAGCGCAGGCGTTGAAAAAACGAGCGCGAACAACAGTGCGAACAACTGAGCATGGAAAGGGGGGACAGGAAAAAGCGTGGAGAACGTGATACGAACAGGCATGGTTGACGTGGCACCTCGGAAGAATGGCGACGAGGATAACGCGGCGGTTGCGCAATGGCCTATCCGTAAGCGCGGATCAGGCTCGCGTTTCTCTTTCTTTGCACAAATGGCACGACGACGACTCCATACGCGAAATTCCGCCGCCAGAGCACACAGCGCCGACGGAACTGGCGGCGCTGCGCGACTTCACCGCGATCGACATTCGTAGCGATTATGGGGCAATACCATTGGCTCCAGCCAGGTACGCCACTTCGGCACCACTACTACGACGTACTAGCTTTGCGGGACGCTACCACGGTAACAACGCGAGACTCCAGGGATCGCCTTGCTCATGGCTTGCCCAAAGCGCGGATGATGGAGACCAGTTGCCGGACACATTCCAGCCGCGTGTAATTCTGGCGTACCAGCAGCACGATGCGCCGTGACGGTGCCGGCGCCTGAAAGTCGATATAGCGGATGTCACCGGTATCGTTACGGGCACCTACGGCCAGTTCAGGCAGCAGCGTAATCCCCATGTTGGCCGCCACCATGTAGCGCAGGGTTTCCAGACTGGTGGCCTGGAAGCGCTTGTCTTCGTCGGCACCCGCACTGAAACAATAGCCCAGCGCCTGATCTCTCAGGCAATGGCCGTCTTCCAGCGTCAGCACCTTGTGGCCCTGCAACATGTCGAGCTTCACGCGTTTGCGGTCGGCCAGTTCATGCTTGCTGCTGACCGCCAGCACGAACTTTTCATGAAAGAGGTCATACGCCTGGAAGCTATCCATGACGTCGAGCCAGGGCAATGCCAGCGCATCCAGCGTGCCGTCATCCAGCGACTTCAACAGGTCCGCGGTTTTGTGTTCGTGCAGGTAGAACTGCAGATTGGGCAGTTTCTTGATGAGGGCGGGCATAACGAGCGGAAGCAGATATGGCGCCAGGGTCGGAATCAACCCGAGATGAAATTCGCCGGACAAGGGATCGCCCAGGGTTTTCGCGGTGAGTTCAAGATCACGTGCAGCGCTTAGTACCCGACGCGCCTTGGCCAGTAACTGTTCTCCCGCTGGCGTGAGCAAGATGTTACGGGGATGCCGTTCGATCAGACTTACGCCCAGTTGTGCTTCCAGCTTCATGATCTGGCCGCTGAGGGTCGGCTGACTGACATGGCAGGCTTCCGCTGCCTTGCCAAAATGCCGGTATTTTTCAATGGCATCAAGATATTCAAGGTCGCGGATTTTAATCATGCGCTTATGCGATCCGAAGGCTCACTGTGTTGAGGCGGAATTGGCTTGCCAAGTCGAAGCTCCCTGTATTGCAGCTGAATTGGCTTGCCAAGCCGAAGCTCCCTGTATTGCAGCTGAATTGGCTTGCCAAGCCGAAGCTCCTGAAGGGAGCGAAGGATGGTGCGGACGGAGAGACTTGAACTCTCACACCATAGGTACTGGAACCTAAATCCAGCGCGTCTGCCATTTCGCCACGTCCGCATCCCCGGAATTATAGCGCAGCGTGGACGAGAGTGACACGGAACACGGCAAGAGGGTTCTGGACACCCACTTGGGTTGAACGTGGCGGGATGATGCAGCTGGGAGGGCCTGGCCGGGGATGGCCCGAGTCGAAGTGCACAGGGGTGAGGCAAGCGTTTACCAAGCGCAGCTTGGTGCGCAGCCGAACGCCACGAAGCTTTGCTGAGTGGCTGGCCGCTTGCGGTGCGTCTACGGTCCCGGCATTGCACTACCCTGTCCCGGCCCTTTACGCTGAAGCCAAAGGTGGGTGATTTACTGAGCTCATATTGGGCGCCAACTATTGGCCAACACGCTGCTGCAGCGTGTTGATGCTGGTCTGCAAG
>CAMDML010000012.1 GCA_945902215.1 Klebsiella pneumoniae
GGAAGTAGGGATGACAGTCCAGTATTGTCCCTGTTGAGAACAGCCACGGCCGCCAATGCCGTCAGCCAACAATTCCTTGAGGCGACCTTCCCCGTTTTGCTGTTACTAAAAACATAATGCAGCCCATGTTTTAGTGTGTATGGGAGCAAAGGCTGTTTTTTCACCTTATTGCCTCCGTTTTAGTGGTATCACTTTCGCTATGTGGGCTGGGTCTTTTTCAATGTAGCTCCCCCATTCCTCCATCAACGCCCTGCGTCGTTCAAGTTGATCACCCCTTCGGTATGCAGCTTCAACTTGGTTCTTGATTGTGTGGGCTAGGGCTTGTTCAATGGTCTCGTTCGGAAACCCGTGAGTCTCTTCAGCGGCCCAGTCTCGGAACGTGCTGCGAAATCCGTGAGGGGTGTACTGCCCAAACTCCATCCTCTCCATTAGCATGAGCATTGCACCGTTACTTAAGCCAGCACCTGTCTTCCTGCCCGGAAACACAAATTCATCAAATCTGCGGGTAGTTTTGATGCTGGTAAGTATCTGAACTGCACGGACACATAAGGGGACGCGATGCTCTTTACCTGCCTTCATGCGGCTTGCTGGTACTACCCAGACCTTGGCATCTAGGTTGATCTCCCCCCACACCGCCCCTGTGATCTCGCTGGTCCGCCCAGCCGTCAGTATCAGAAGCTCCAAGGCAAGGGAGGCACTGCCTATTTGGTTTCGTAGGGCGGTGATGAAGGGGTATATGCTCTTGTAAGGCAGGGCAGGGTGGTGCTTAACCCGCTTAACCTTGGATGTTTTGGGCAGGAGTTTGTCGAGGTGCCCCTTGAGTCGTGCTGGATTATCGCCAGTGACATGTCCCCGCGCCTTGGCCCAGTCCCATACAGTTTCAATGCGTTGGCGCACACGGCTTGCGGTTTCTGCCTTCGTCACCCAGATAGGCTCCAAGACTTTGAGGGCAAGGCCAGTATCCAGGGCAGCTATGGACAGCATCCCGATGGTTGGGTATACGTAGGTTGTCAGGGTGTTGACCCATTGTTGTGCGTGCTTGGCGTTATCCCACTCCGGCTTCTTGCTGTTGATGCACTGCTCTGCAGCTTGCTGGAAGGTTAGGGCGCGGGAATGTTCTAATTGCGTGCAGCGACGTTTGCTGAGGCGCTCTTCGATGGGATCTACACCCGCAAGCATTTGCTGTCGGCACTTCGTGGCTTCTTCTCGTGCCATTGCCAGCGATATAGTGCTTAAGGAGCCTAGCCCCATCTCGCGTTGCTTACTGGTTACTGGTGACTTGAAGCGGAAAATCCAAGCCTTTGTGCCACCGCTCGCTACTTGCAGATAAAGATTAGGGGCGCAGCGGTGATATCCGTGCCTCTGCTCAACCTGAATCGCTCTAGCTGATAGCTCTTTTTGCATCCCCAACCCCCAAGTTAACCCACAACACCACCCACAACAACATAGCAGATTGTAGCAGAGCAGGGAAGACTTGGCTGGAGGGATATACTACGTAAGTGTATGTATTAAAACGTGATACGTTTTAAATAAGGCTTGATGGTGCTGGGTTGTTGAGCTCTAAATGGCGGACACCCCCTCCGCCACTTCTTTTGTCATTCCCCACTTTCTCATCGTTCTGCTGCCAGTGTAACGCCATTGGTTTGCAGCCCGATCAAATCCAGCAAAATACGACCGCTTTCTACCAGATAAGGATCTTCCTCTGGAGTCTCTTCTTCCTCATCCGTATCCGCCGCGACCGGCGCATCAAGATTCGGATCGCCCGGATTGAGCAAGTCATCAGCCGCTTCGACGTCTGCTGTCTCATCGAGTTCATCAATCGTGGCGAGTGGCTCCAACCCTTTGGCAAACCGGCGCACATTTTCGAGCTCCAGCCGCCAGGCATCATTGGCATTGCGTTCAGCCAGCAATTTCTCTTCGTTGAGCGTGATGCGGTTGTTGTCGCGGTCTTCCAACCCTTTTGCAATCTGCGCACGGATGTAAACGAAATCAGGGTCCGTACTCAAGCGCTCGTCATGACGCGCGATCAGCGCAGGCAGTAAAGGGTTCAGATCTGCATAGGGTCGATAGTAAGTCGGTTCGATCGTGTCCCAGGCTAGGGCCGTCGGCAAAGCGCTTTCGCCGATTTCTTCGGACACATCGTACAGGTCGGGGAACAGGATATCCGGTGTCACGCCCTTGTGCTGGGTACTAGCACCGGAGATGCGATAGAACTTCGCGCGTGTGATCTTCATCTGGCCTTCATCCATCGGGATCAGTTCCTGAACGGTGCCCTTGCCGAAGGTTTGGCTGCCGATAACTACACCGCGTTGGTGATCCTGGATCGCACCAGCAAAAATTTCCGATGCAGAAGCACTCAAGCGGTTGACCAGTACCGCAAGGGGGCCATCATAGGTAATTTCGCTGTCATCGTCGCCTTGCAACATGACATTGCCATCTGCATCACGCACCTGAACCGTGGCTCCACGGCGAATGAACAGGCCGACCAGCGAGTTGGCCTCGCTGAGCGAACCACCGCCATTGCGGCGCAGATCAACGACAACCGCTTCGACGCCATCGGCTTTAAGCTTGGTCAGCAGGTCGTGCACATCCCGGGTGCTGCTGCGGAAGTCAGGATCGCGCCGCTGCAGCGCCTCGAAGTCGATATAGAAGGTGGGCAATTCGATCACGCCAATCTTGTGCGTAACCCCGTTCCGCTCAATTTCCACAATCTCGCTTTTCGCAGAAGAGTCTTCCAGTTTCACGGTGTCGCGGGTGATGCTGATGATTTTGGTCTCAATGCCAGCACCTTCCGGAATCACGTTCAGACGCACTACCGTATCTTTGGCGCCGCGCACGAGTTGCACAACGTCGTCCACACGCCAGCCGATGACATCAACGAAAGCGTTATCGCCTTGGGCAACGCCAACGATGCGGTCGGCCGGATGCAGTTCGCCGACAAGATCCGCTGGCCCACCAGAAACTATCTCGACAACTTTTGTATACTCATCTTCGGTAGTGAGCACAGCGCCGATGCCTTCAAGCGACAGGCGCATGCTCATGTTGAAGTTTTCGGCTGCCCGCGGTGCGTAATATTGCGTGTGCGGGTCAAAGGACATCGTCATCGCGTCCATATAGCGCTGGTAGACATCAAGGCCGTTGGTTTTCAGTACTTGACTCAACTGCGAGCGGAAACGCTTGCTCAGCATTTCGCGTACTTCCGCAATTTCTTTGTCGGTCAATTTCAGACTGAGGACACTACTCTTGACCTGCTGAGCCCAAAGATCCTCAAGCGCAGCATGGTCGGCAGGCCACGGCACCTCGGAGCGATCGAGAATCATTTCTTCATCAATGGTGAAATCAAATCCGACGGCTGTGTCCTCGACCATCACGATTGAAAATACCAGTCGCTCGATCAGACGTTCCTGGTAGCGGTTGTACATAAGGAAGCCGGCTTCGGTATCGCCGCGCTGGAGGAGTTCGTCGAGCGTTGTCCGGTACTGCTCGAATTCGGCGATATCCGTCGCAGTGAAATACATGCGGCCCCCGTCGAGCGTTTTGATGTAACTGTCCAACATGCTGCCGGAAAACACATCGTCGAAACGGATTTCGGAATAGTGGTTGCTGCTCAACTGTTCGATGATGTTACGGGTCGTCTGTTGGTAATCGTCAACGGGATGCAGTTCCTGATAGATGGCGGCGACATCCAGCGGAATAGCGTCTGGCAGATACAGCGGGGCCTGTGCGCGCAGCGCAGAGGACAAAGACAACATCCCACCCAGTACCAATACGGCACCGGCCGTTGCCCCGGCCATACCACCCATAAACCTGCTCTGCCTACGTGCGCTGTACATACTCAGTTCACCCAATTCGAAAGTCTAAAATTACCTTATTTAACCGGACCTTTCATTGAATATTTTCAAATGTCCGGCTTGATCGCCTTCTTCTTCGCAGAGGCATGACGTTCACGCAACTGCACATCAATGTAGCGGTCTGTAATTGCACTGGAGCCATGGCCTGCGTCATCGCGCACATGCTCGCGCGGCCGGTGCTTTACATCTTCCGAAATACCCGTATGCCGCAACCAGTGGACGGTTGCCGCAGCCATTTGCGCTGCTTCATCCGCATGTCCCTCCTGCGCCATGCGTTGCACTGCTAAATCGAAGCAGTGCTGCACAATGCCGCGTATCTGGCGCGTACTAGTGATTCCCCCCTGGCCCCGGTTCTTGTGGATCAGGGGCGTATTCTCACCCGGTGCAGGCATATCACTGAGACCGCGCGCATGGCGATAACGTTTCAATGCGGCCAACATACTGTCGCTTACTGATATCTGGCGCTCCTTGTTGCCTTTTCCAACTGTCCGGAACCACCAATTGCCGTCGAGGTCGCGCTCAAAGTCGCCCATGCGTGGAATCCAGCGTGGTGTTTCCACCAGCTCTGATATACGCAGGTACATGCCAAACAGCGCATTAAGGATAAAAAGTGTACGTTCGTGGGTAGCTGGCGCGGCGGCGGCAAGCTGCTCAGCGGTATCCATCACACTTGCCCATTGCAATTCTGACAAGCGCCGTATCGCGCGCGTGGACTGGCTCTTGCGCACGAATTTGCTCTTCTGCCGAATCTGCGCCACCGGATTGGCTTCGAGGTAACTTTCTTGAATCAGGTAATTGCAGAAACTGCTGATTATCGCGAAGATCGACTGGATACCACTCTGTGACAGGAAGTAGGGCGCGCCCTTGCGCTTCTCTCCCGCTGTCACATACGGCCGCCAATCCGGATTGGGCACGCGCTGACCCTGATGATCCAGATACCGTGCCACGTTTTTGTCGCCGATCCAGGCTTTGGGCGGGTGACGCGCGAATTCCACATATTCCTCGATATCCTCGCGCCGGATTTCTTTCAGCGACTTGTGGGTGATCAGCCAGCTCCAGTGCAGAAAATGCTCGATCTCACGCCGGTAAGTTGAGTACGTATCGGGGCTGCCGCGATAGCTGTACAAGAATTCACTGGCGTACTGATAGTCCTCAAGTGCATGCGCTGGTTCTTCCTCAAGCAAATGTTTGAGCGAGGTAACACGCTGGCGGTAAGGATTGGGCATCTCCGCGAGCGTGTCGAAAAAGGGAGAGGGTGCCTTACGGTGCGGCATGCTTCAGCGGGCTCCCGTATTGATTTGGGCGGTGAGGGCGGTCAGTACTTCAGCCGGGGTGATTGCACGCAGACAGCGGTAATCCGAGAAACAGCTGCGACGGGAACAGCGTGGGTCGCATAAGTCCGCTTTGCGGAGTACCCGGCTGCGTGAATCCAAAGGTCCCCAGATTGCGGGGTCGGAAGGTCCAAAAATGACGATGCCGGGAAGCTGCTGTGCTGATGCCAGATGCGAGGGTCCGCTGTCGTTGCCGACGATACCGGTGCAGAGCCGGAAAGCACCTGCCAGTTCCGCCAGACTCAAACGATTGCACAGGTTGAGCACCGGTGTGTCAGCTAATGCATTGCCGGTTCCCAGAGACAGCATGATACGCTCGCAGCGCAGTAAATCTGCCTGTCCCGCGCCAATTAAGGCGGGTTGAAAACCATTATTTATCAATAAGTTGCATAACTCAGTGAATGCAGATTCAGGCCATTGTTTGTAGTCTTTTGTGGCTGCTGGATGGATGGTAACCAAAGGCAGCCCGGCCGCCCGTCCAAGCTCCCGAAGCTTTTGCATTAAAGCGCTACTGCATTGATATATATAGAGATATATGTAGCGCCTGGAGTGATTTGTAGGCAGTCCCAGTGCAGTAAAAACATCCTGGTAACTATGCCAGCGGTGTTCGTTGCCGGCTGGACGCCCGTTATAGGCAATCGGCAGCACATGTTCATAGCCAAGTCCTTGCCGCTCTGGGCTGCACCCCAGCCGGAAGCTGGCGCCAGATAGCTGGGTTAAGCGGCTTGAAAGACTGTCTTCTTCAATATTAAAAGCCAAATCGGCCCGGAACTGACGCAGTTGGCCCACAAAGCCCAGGAACAGCTGCAACTTGCGCCAGAGTGAAGCCCGCCGGATTTCCTGGCGTGGATAGTAGAGAACCGTGATGTCCGGAAAGGCGCTAGTGCATAGATCCTGAAACGCGCCATCCAGTATCAGAAGCAATTGGCGGTTTCCTTGCCGGCAGTGCGCTGCAAAGTCCTGAATGAGACCGCCAGCCAGCAGCAGGTTGCCAAGGTACTTGGTCGGATTTAGCAACATAATCCGGTTCGGATCAGTAGGTAAAGGCGTGGCTTTGTGCTTGGTCAAAATGTCGTTAAATCATTTAAATACAAGTAGTTAGAGTACATAAATACAGTCGATTCGTGCACTTTGCTTTATTTCCGGTAATAAAGATTACCGGAAATAGTAATGGTGTGTCAAGGCATGGACTCCGACTATTCCCGTATAGGCAGTTTTCGGCTTTCAACGCTGCACTACTCTTGCGGGGGTTCTCATAGTGACGAACTCCTCAGCAAGTGTTGGATGAATGCCAAGCGTACTGTCCAGCTGCGTCTTGGTCAGACCACAGTTCATGGCTGCCGCAAAACCCTGGATCACTTCACCAGCATCCGGCCCCATCATGTGCATCCCAAGGACGCGATCACTGGCAGAATTCACCACGATCTTCATGTAGGCCCGCTCGTCCCGTCCTGAGAGCGTATGCCGCAAAGACCTGAAGTCGCTCTCAAAGATGGTCAGGCTTGGGTGGAGCTCTGCGGCTCGACTCTCGCTCAAGCCTACGGTGGCAATGTTGGGATGACTGAATACGGTGGTCGGGACATTGTCGTAAGCCACCTCACGTTTGCCATCCCCGAACAAATGATTCGCCAGCAACATGCCCTCGGCCAGTGCAACCGGAGTCAAAGCTAGGCGGCCCACGACATCGCCCAGCGCGTAGATCGAAGGTTCATGGGATTGCAGATGCACGTTAACTACAAGCGTTCCATCCTCATTCAACCGGACCTTGGTATGTTCAAGACCCAAGCCCTGAGTGTTGGCCCTACGACCAGTGGCATAAAGAACACAGTCAACCGCATGCTGGCTGCCGTCCTTCATACGGACCTGCAAGCCGTCAGCGGATTTAGCCACAGTGGCCACCAGGCTCTTTGGCAGCAATCGCACATATTTGCCAGCTTGCTGGACAAAACGCGCCCTGACATCCTCATCAAAACCCCTGAGCGGCTGCTCCCCCCGGTAGGACAGCAGCGTGTTCGCTCCCAATCCCGCGAAAATGCCGGCGAACTCGACCGCAATATAGCCCCCACCCACAATCAGGATGCGTTGGGGAAAATCAGGTAAATCAAAGGCTTCATTTGAAGTAGTGACATGTTCCTTGCCAGGGAACTCGGGCACATGCGGCCAACCGCCCGTGGCCAACAGAATGTACCGAGCCGAATAGACCTGCCCGCCGACCTCCACACTATGAGCAGTGGGGAGTCTGGCCTTGCCCAGGAACAGCGTTACCCCAGCCTTGGCCAACAGACCGTCATAGATGCCATTTAGACGGGTGATTTCCTGCTGTTTGGCCGTGCGCAAGTGGTTCCAGTCAAACTCCGGCTTGCCGGTCCGCCAGCCAAAACCTGCGCTATCCTCAAAGTCATAGCGGTAATGAGCCGCATAGGAATACAGCTTTTTGGGGATACAACCTACATTGACGCAGGTGCCGCCCAGATAACGCTCCTCAGCAATGGCCACCCGGGCACCGGCAGCAGCGGCCATACGGGCAGCTCGGACCCCTCCCGAACCGGCACCAATTACAAACAGGTCAAAATCAGGCATTTGAACGAATCCCGCAAGTTGCATAAAAAAAGTTTTCCACAGGGAAAAACCGGGTTTATTATTGTCCTGCCATCATCCCCACACAACATGTGCGCCCACAGGGAGCCCTGTCATGAACAAAGAAACAGAACTCAGCCAGTTCGACACCACTGCGGTGGAATTCAGCGAGGATATGTCGAAAGATGATTCCAAAGCTCCTGCCCTCGTGGAAAAGTTCGTGATCAGGTTGCCTAACGGTCTGCGTGATCAGATCCGAATGTTGTCGGAACAGAATCGCCGCAGCATGAACTCTGAAATCATCATGGTGCTTGAGAACCACATTCGCCATAAATTCGTGGAGCAGATGGCAGAAGCAAATCCGGACAGCGACTTTGCCCCGGGTCAGCGCAAGACCGAAGCGGAGCTCAACCGCATGTTGGAAAGCCTACCCGCACAGAAAAAAGAAGCCTTGCTGGAATTGCTGGGATGAAAATTACTGCGCGCTGATTTGCCGTGAGAGCGCAGCCATCCCTCGACCTGACTAATGGTTCATCCGTTGTTTCGCCAGCGTCCTCAGTGTCGTCAGAATCATCGGGCGCCTCGTCTGCACTCGCTCCAGACCGACACGTGCCGGAAGTGCTGCCACTCCTCAACGCTCAACTTTCCTGGCTACCTTGTTTCTATAATGCTGCCGAAAGCGCCGCATTGTTGCAAACATTGCTCCTCGAAACACCCTGGCGCCAAGACACGTTGAATTTCGGTGGCAAGATGGTTGCGGTGCCGCGACTGCAGGCTTGGTATGGTGAACGGCGCTATGGCTATTCAGGGCTGAAACTTACGCCACTGCCCTGGACCCCTGTCCTCGACGCGATCCGCAGCAAAATTACCGCAACCACTGGTCTGGCATTCAACTCTGCCCTCGTGAATTACTATCGTGACGGCAACGACAGCGTCGCGTGGCACAGTGATAATGAACGCGAGCTTGGTCCTGATCCGTTGATCGCCTCGCTGAGCCTCGGTGCCGCGCGCAGGTTTGAATTGAAACACCGCACGGTGAAGCAGTCTAAAGTGAACCTGACACTTGAGAATGGCTCACTGCTGCTGATGGGCAGCGGTTTGCAGCAGCACTGGCTGCACCAGCTGCCAAAAGATGCCGGCATTTCCGCACCGCGCCTGAATCTGACTTTTCGTTTCATCCATTGAATGGCATCATGGCGCCTGTATCTATACGGCGCCGCAACCTCAACCCTGATTCAGCCAGCAGCAAACTTCATTGCGGTAGCATCAACGCCAGTTCTCAACGAAAGGTCATTTCCGTGAAACGCAATCTGTTATTTCTCGTTCTGTCCCTCTTTGCCAGTTCCACATTGCAAGCCGAAACCCTGCGCGGCGGGCAAGGCATGGTTGCCTCGCGCTCTGATCTCGCCTCAGAAGTGGGCAGCAAAATTCTGGCGGATGGCGGCAATGCCGTTGATGCTGCTGTGGCAACAGCGTTCGCGTTGGCTGTCGTCTATCCGTCTGCAGGCAATCTTGGCGGCGGTGGTTTCATGATGATCGCGCTCGCCAACGGTGAGGTATATGCACAAGACAGCCGGGAAAAAGCACCTGCCGCTGCTCACCGTGACATGTTTCTCGACAGTGCCGGCAACGTGGACCGTGGTCTGGCGCTAAACAGCCTGCAAGCTGCAGGTGTACCCGGTACGGTAGATGGGCTGCTGGATGCTCTGGAACGTTTTGGCACCATGACCCGGCAACAGGTCATGGCACCGGCAATCGAATTGGCAGAAAAGGGTTTTGTACTCAACGAAGATCTCGCAGACCAGTTCCTTGAAAACCTGGAGAACTTCCGGCAGTACCCCGCTTCGCTCGCCGTGTTCAGCAACAATGGGGAGCCTTACCAGGATGGTGATCAGTGGCTCCAGCCCGACCTCGCCCTTACCCTCAAACTGATTTCAGAGCAGGGTCGCGATGGCTTCTACAGTGGCGTAATTGCCGAACTGCTTGTGGCCGAAATGCAACGTAATAATGGTCTGATCACGCTCGCCGATCTGGCTTCGTATAAATCGGTCTGGCGCGAACCTGTGCACGGCACCTACCGCGGTTACGACGTCTGGTCCATGCCTGCGCCCTCCTCCGGCGGCGTATTGCTGGTACAGATGCTGAACATGCTGGAACCGTATGACCTGGGCGCTCTCGGCTATGGCAACACGGAGACCTTGCATCTGATGATCGAAGCACAGCGCCGCGCCTATGCCGACCGTGCCGAATTTCTCGGTGATCCGGATTTCGTGGACGTCCCTGCGGCGATGCTTACTTCGAAGGACTATGCCCAAACACGTTTCGCTGATTTTGATCCGGAGCATGCTACCGACAGCGCTGCAATCGGCGCCGGCAGTTGGCCTGAGGAGAGTACGCAAACCACCCATTTCTCGGTGGCCGATAATGATGGCAACGCAGTCGCAATGACGACGACGCTGAACCGTAACTTTGGTAACCGCATCGTGGTGCCCGGCGCAGGTTTTCTGCTAAACAACGAGATGGACGATTTCTCCAGCAAACCCAACACACCCAATTCCTATGGCCTGATCGGCCGCGACGCTAATGACATCCAGCCGGGTAAACGCATGCTGAGCTCGATGGCTCCAACTATCGTCACCCGTGACGGTAAACCTGTGCTGCTGACCGGCTCACCGGGTGGCTCCACGATCATCAATACGGTGCTGCAAGTGGTCATCAACGCACTGGATCACGGCATGAATGCGGAAGCCGCTGTCAGCAGCGCGCGCATCCATCATCAATGGATGCCGGACAATGTGGTTTACGAGACAGGAGCAATGAGTGACTCCACCGCTGAAGCGTTGCGCACCATGGGGCACAAAGGAGTGAGGAGTGGAGGTTTCGGTATCGGCGATGCCAACACCATCATGATTGATGGTGCTGTGCTTGAAGGTGTTTCCGATCCACGCAACGTAGGTGGTGTCGCCGGCTTCTGAGGCAGTTGGTGGCCACCGCGAAAGTTATTTGCGCCAGCGCAGGTTCCCACGATTCAGATCGCTTACCGATTTGCAGCCCATCAGTTTCATTGCGCGCTCAATTTCAGTGCGGTAAATCCCCAGTGCGCGTTCCACACCTTCCTGTCCGGCTGCAGCCAATGCATACAAGTACAGGCGTCCGCCTGAGCAGGCTTTCGCGCCCAGTGACAAAGCCTTGAGCACGTGCGTGCCGCGCTGGATGCCGCCTTCACAAATCACGTCGATCTTGTCTCCTACCGCATCTACGATCTCGGCCAACTGGTCGAAGGAACTGCGCGAACCGTCAAGCTGACGGCCGCCATGATTGGATACCATGATGCCGGTGCAGCCGATGTCAACTGCCCGACGCGCGTCTGCAACACTCATAATCCCCTTCAAGGCGAAGTGCCCGCCCCATTTGGCACGGATATTTTCTGCATCCTTCCAGTTCATCGACTGGTCCAACATCTTGGAAAAATAGCTGCCGATCGATGTGGCGACATTGGAGCCTTCTTTGACATGGGTACTGAGGTGCGGCAAATCGAATTTCGGATGGGTCAGGTAGTTGAGGGTCCATGCAGGATGTGCGGCAAAACTGAGCAAGCTCGCGAGCGTCAATTTTGGTGGCGATGTGAAGCCGGTACGTAGGTCACGTTCGCGATTGCCACCGGTGATCGTGTCCACTGTTAGTGCCATGACATCGAACTTCGCTGCTTTGGCGCGTTCTATCATGCTGTCGTTCAGACCACGGTCTTTGTGGAAATAAAACTGGAACATCTTCGGCGTGTCGATCATGGCGCCGATCTCTTCAACGCTGACAGTACCAAGTGCCGATACCCCAAACATGGTGCCGAATTTCTGCGCCGCTTTGGCCACACCACGCTCGCCGTCAGGATGGAACAGCCGCTGCAACGCGGTCGGGGCGCAATACAGTGGCATCGCGAGCTTCTTGCCAAAGATCGTCACCGACATGTCAACGTGCTCGACACCGGCCAATACGTTGGGAATCAGATCCACGTCCTCATAGGCCTGGGTATTGCGCCGATAGGTCACTTCATCATCAGCTGCGCCATCAATGTAATGAAAGATGGGCCCAGGCAAACGTGAACGTGCGAGTTCACGGAAATGCTGGAAATTATGGCAATGCTTGAGGCCCATGACGTGCTCCGTGGTCAGATGATGATGAGGAAATTCAGAGTGTGTGCGTGACGCGTCCGCTGTTCAGCATGCCGACCAGGTATTTTTCGATTTTGGCGCGTGCGGGGTTGTCCTTGTCATTGAACTGGATACCTATGCCTTGTGCGCGGTTGGCCTGGGCATTGGCTGGCGTGATCCATACGACAGTCCCCGCAAGTGGAATGCGCTCGGGTTCATCCATCAGGTTCAGCAGCACAAATACTTCATCCCCCAGTTCATACTGTTTGCGCGTGGGGATGAACAGGCCGCCATTCTCCAAAAAGGGCATGTAGGCTGAATAGAGCACGCCTACTTCCTTGATGCTGATGGACAGAATGCCGTGCTTACCTTCCGACGCCGCTTGTCCTACCACTGTCGTATTCTGATTGTCGCCAGTCATATTTCACCGAAAGCCGTCATTTATTTGCTGCAGTCAGTTGCAGTCTGCTGCGCTGCCCAAGCTGTAACCAGCGGCTAAAAAGCCCCTCAAGCAACAACTGTGGATTTGCATTGTTGCTCGCCAATGCCACTCTGCGCGCTTGCTGCAGGTCGGAATAGAGCCGATGCAGTTGGCGGTTGAACAGGGCTGTTTGCTTTGGCAAGCTCAGTTGCTCAGAGAGCGGGCGTAAATCTGTATCCTGCAAAGCCCGAGCACCCTGGGCACATGCGCTCAGATCGGCGATACACGCAATCTGGTAATCAATACTAGCTGTGATATTGGATTTTTCACATTTTTTTGCCGCTTCCAACGGCAGCATGTTGCCCGCCGTCAAGCCCTGCAGGCAGGAGATGAGTTGTAGGCGCTCGGTTTGTGTGGCGGCATCATCCTGAGCCAGCGCGCGCAATGGCGCGCCCCCTGCCCTCTGCAGCGCCAACTCGGCATTCCCGGAATAACCACTGCTTTGCAACCAGCCCAGTGCAAGGTCGTGAGGTGGCAAGCCGCAGCGCAGTACCTGGCAACGGCTGCGGATGGTGGCCAACAACAAACCCGGCTGATGACTAATCAAGAGCAATATTGTGTTTTGAGGAGGCTCTTCCAGCAATTTCAGCAGCGCATTGGCGGCATTAAGGTTCATCGCTTCTGCTGGCTCGAACACCAGCACTTTCATGCCGCCACGCCGACTCATGTTTTGGGCGAAATCGATGGTGTCACGCACTTGGTCGATTGTGATCAGTTTCTTTTCTGGTTGCATCAAGCGGAAATCCGGGTGGGAGTTCACGGAAAAAAGATGACAGTCTTGGCACTTGCCGCAGGGCTTGCCGGCATCGGGTTTTGCACACAAGAGGGATTGCGCCAGGTACAGCACGAAATTCAGCTTGCCCGTGCCCTTGTGACCGGTTATCAACCAGGCATGGCCAAGACGTTGCGCTTCCTGCTGCGACTGCAACTGGCGAAAGTGATCCTGATGCCAGGGAAGCAAGACGGGTATTCCGCTCATATCTGCACCTCAGACCAAGCCCGGCACGTGCAGGCGCGAGGCAACTGCGGCGAGAATGTCGCGCCCGACTGCCTCAACACTTTTGCTCGCATCGATCAGCACATGGGTTTGGGGTGAACGCCGGGCCAGTGCAACAAAAGCCGCCCGCACCTGTTCTTGGTATTGCAGGCCTTTTTTCTCGAAGCGGTCTTCCTTCCCGCCTCTGGCCACAGTGCGAGCCAGCGACTGTTCAGGGTCAAGGTCCAGTACCAGCGTCAGATTCGGCACAAAATTTCCCACTACCTGCGCATGAATGGTTTCCACTACGTCGAGACCAAGTCCGCCGGCAACGCCCTGAAAGGCACGTGATGAATCGGCAAAGCGGTCCGAGATCACCCAGCGGCCTGCCTTCAAGGCCGGCCATATCGTGTTTGTCAGGTGACTGCGGCGGCCTGCATAGATCAGCAGCAATTCCGTCATGGCGTCCCAGCGATCGACTGCACCCTGCACCAGCAGCCTGCGGATTTCCTCTGCGCCCGGCGAACCACCGGGCTCGCGGGTCAGCAGTACATCGAGGCCAGTGCGTTGTAAGGCACTTTGCAAAAGCCGGCTCTGTACTCCTTTTCCGGCGCCATCCACGCCCTCAATGGCGATGAACTGCCCTATTGTTGCTTTGCTGTCACTCATGAGGTCAGTTTTGTCCCCCGCCTGACTGGTATTGTTCGACGGCCCGGTTATGTTCTTCCAGTGTGGCAGAAAAGTAATGGGTGCCGTCACCTCTGGCAACAAAATACAGGTTCTCCGACTGGTCGGGGTGCAGGCTGGCTTCGACTGCGGCCCGGCCCGGCAGGGCGATAGGCGTCAGTGGCAGGCCACTGCGGGTGTATGTGTTCCATGGCGTGTCACTTTCCAGATGGGCGCGCGTGAGATTGCCGTCAAAATTGGTGCCCAAGCCGTAGATCACTGTTGGATCGGTCTGCAGGCGCATGTTGCGCTGCAGCCGTCGGATGAACACCCCGGCAATCTGCTCGCGTTCTTCCGCAACGGCGGTTTCCTTTTCGATGATCGAGGCCATGGTCAGGGCTTCCTGGGGCGTCGCATACGGCAGCCCGGCATCGCGCGTAGCCCAAGCTGAGCTCAAAACTTCCTGCATCAACAGTTGCGCGCGCTGCAGCACTTGCAGATCCGTCGTACCGCGCGTGAAATTATAGGTATCGGGAAAGAACTGTCCTTCAGGCCATTCCGTGACCCCGAACGCCGTTTGCAGCGCCAGTGGGTCATCGGCATCAAGCCGGGCAACCAATGCGGGTTGGGCATGCAGTTCGACCAGAGCTTCTCGCAAAGTCCAGCCTTCGAGAATGCGGACTTGGTGGTAAGTCACCCCTCCATCCACCAGTTTGCGCAAGAGGGCGCGTGCGGTGAGGCCTGCATTGAGTTCGTACTCACCGGCCTTAATCCGTCCCGCAAGACCTTGTATGCGCGCATACAACAACACATCGTAGCCACGAGCGAGAATTCCTTCAGCCTGCAGCTCGCCCAAGATGCTGGTGAGGGTGGAACCGGTCCCCACTTCCAGCATGCGCGGTTCGTTCAATGCGAGTGGTTGCTCCAGATGTTGCCAAAAAACAAACACACGCAGAGCCAGATACCCCAACAACAGAACCGCAATTACGCTCAACTGGCGCTTATGGCCGCCATTCATGCTCCCAGTACTCCGTTGAAATAATCAATGCATTCGCGTGCAACGGGGCCGATCGACCATTCGATACGATCATTGCCTGCATGCAGGCTCAACAATGGCCACACCCCAATGACGCTGTTGCTGACAAACACTTCGTCAGCGCGATGCAGATCGGTCAAGGTGTAACAGCCGGTTTCCGCATTATGACCAAAACGTTGCAGCAGAACCTGGCGCATGATGCCATCGATGCCATTGCGTGCAAGATCAGGGGTGTGCAGGCGTCCGTTCCTGACAAAAAAGAGGTTACTGCGCGTGCCTTCCATGAGGTAGCCATCGATATCGAGCATCAGCCCTTCGCTGAAACTCTCATCAGGCCATTCGCCGGCGGCAAGCACCTGTTCCAGCCGGTTAAGATGTTTTATGCCGGCAAGTGTATCGCCAGCGGCCAGCCGCTGCCGGCACAAAAAGGCTTTAATGCCAAGGTCCGGTGGAGCACTGCCATAATCCGGTAGCGGATGCAGGGTGAGAATGCGGGTTGCAGATTGCCTCGGTGGACGATAGCCGCGACCACCGCTGCCACGGGTGATGATGATTTTAAGTATGCCGTCCGGTGCCTTACCAAGTTGCAGCGCCAGTTCGATCTCATGTTCCAGAGCGGTTGTATCGTAATCGAGTTGCATCCGTGCGCAGCCACGAGCTAGACGCTGCAGATGCAGGTCTTCGAACAACAATCTGGCATTGCTGTAGCGGATGGTTTCGAACACGCCATCGCCGTAGGCCAGGGCGCGATCATTCAGCGACAATGCCGAGGCAGTTTCACCGTTGATCAACATAGACTCGCCCTACCCCGGATGATAGACAAGCGCGACAGGTACAGCTCAGATACGTTTGAATACCAGCGACCCATTGGTACCACCAAAACCAAAGGAATTACTGATCACAATTTGCATCGGCATGTTGCGCGCGATATTGGGAACATAATCGAGATCACAACCAGGCCCCGGCTCCACGTGATTGATCGTAGGCGGTGCAATCTGGTCGCGCAGCGACAGCACACTGAAAATCGCTTCCACTGCGCCGGACGCGCCGAGCAGATGGCCCACCATGGACTTGGTAGAGCTCACGGCCAGTTTGTCGGCATGCATACCGAACACTTTGCGCACGGCGAGTGTTTCCGCTAGATCGCCGGCAGGTGTTGAAGTGCCGTGGGCATTGATGTACTGCACGTCTCCGGCGCCCACGCCGGCATCGCGCAAGGCATTCTGCATACAGGCGGCAGCGCCGCGTCCGTCTTCGGCCGGCGAGGTAATGTGATGCGCATCGCCGCTCATGCCGAAGCCGCATAGCTCGGCATAAATCTTCGCACCGCGTTTACGCGCTGCTGCGTATTCTTCGAGGACCAGCAAACCAGCGCCGTCGCTAAGCACAAAACCATCGCGATCCTTGTCCCAGGGCCGGCTTGCATGTTGCGGATCATCGTTACGAGTAGACAGTGCACGTGCAGCACAGAAGCCACTCAAACCTACCGGTGAAGTTGCTCTTTCGGCACCACCGACAACCATCGCATCAGCATCACCATAGGAAATCAGCCGCGCTGCGATACCAATGTTGTGTGTGCCCGTAGTGCATGCGGTCGTAATGGCCAGGTTCGGCCCCTGAAAATTGAACATGATCGACAATGTGCCGGAGATCATGTTGATGATGGAGCCTGGAACGAAGAATGGGGAAATTTTGCGGGGACCTACCGAGTCGATGGTGTGCAGCGCAGCCTCGATCGAGGCGATACCGCCAATGCCTGATCCCGCAGCGACACCTACACGGAGCGGATCATAGTTGGCGTCCTGCAAGCCGGAATCGCGCACGGCCTGAATGCCGGCAGCCAAGCCGTAATGCAGAAACTCATCGAGACGCCGGGCTTCCTTGGCGGGGATATATTGGGTTACGTCGAAGTCGCGGATCGAACCAGCGAAACGAGTGGTGAAGGCAGAGGCATCGAAATGGGTAATTGGTGCGATGCCGCTCCTGCCTTCGCACAGCCCCTTCCAGGTATCCTCTACGGTGTTGCCGAGCGGCGTGATGGCCCCAACCCCGGTCACTACAACTCTTCTGCGAGACAAAGCCAGATCCTCTCGTACAGGCTGAAAACTGCCGCGAGATGTTCCTATACAAGCACTGAACAAGCAATAAAAAAGCTACCCTGGAAGATCCGGAGTAGCTTTTGTGTGCGGCTTTCGTACAGGAGCTCCGCCGGCTGTTCCGCCCGCCCAAACCAGCAGTGCGGAAATGCGACAGTACAGGTTACTGCTGGTGGGAATTGATGTAATTAATGGCGAGTTGCACGGTGGTGATTTTCTCGGCTTCGTCGTCCGGAATTTCGGTTTCAAACTCTTCTTCCAGAGCCATCACCAGTTCTACCGTATCGAGCGAATCAGCACCAAGATCTTCAACGAAGGCAGCTCCGTTCTTCACTTCTTCTTCTTTGACACCCAGTTGTTCGGCGACAATTTTTTTGACTCGTTCTTCAACGCTACTCATATAAATTTATGCTCCAATTGGTACGCACTTAGTATTAGTACTATAAATACAGAGAAATACAGAGAAATACAGAAAGTTCCGGACTTTATGAATTCTTCAATTGCTTTGACCTTAAAAACAGACTTGGCCCGCTAAAACAAGCGTCAAGTGTAACCGAGAATCCATCCTTTGTAATCCGGCCCAGTGGGCCAGCACTGCTCCCTGAACGCCAAGCGGCGCGAATTATGCCACAAGTACGTCAGGTACCAACCCAAGTATTACCCCATATACATCCCGCCGTTGGCGTGAATGGTTTCCCCGGTAATGTAGCCTGCTTCCATTGAGGCCAAAAAACCCACAACTGCTGCTATTTCCTCAGGTTGCCCATAACGGCCCAGTGGAATTTTCGCAAGTAGCGCCTGTGTTTGTTCGGCGCCCAGTTCACGCGTCATGTCCGTTTCGATGAATCCGGGCGCCACACAATTGACCGTGATACTGCGTGAGCCGATTTCCATCGCTAGGGCACGCGAGAAGCCTTGCAACCCTGCTTTGGCAGCGGCGTAATTGGCCTGGCCTGCATTGCCGCTTGAACCGACCACTGAACTGATACTGATGATGCGACCCCAGCGCGCCTTGGTCATGCCGCGCAGCACTGCGCGCGTCATGCGGAACACCGATGTGAGATTGGTGTTGATCACTGCATCCCATTCTTCTTCCTTCATGCGCAACATCAGATTGTCGCGGGTGATGCCGGCGTTGTTGACGAGAATTTCTACCGTGCCGAATTCATCATGTGCTTGTTTGCAGAACGCATCTACTGACGTTACAGACGCGACATCGAGACAGTAGCCCTTACCCTTGATGCCCATCTCCTTCAGCCATTCGCTGATTTTGCTCGCACCGGCCTCACTCGTAGCCGTGCCAAGCACGACTGCTTCACGGCGACCCAATTCGAAGGCAATGGCTTTGCCGATGCCCCGGCTGGCACCGGTTACAACTGCAATCTTTAATTTGATACTCATGTTCTCTCCGCTACACCGGTTCATTTTTGCCCAAGGTGGCGAGTGCGGCGGTCAAGCTGGCCGGATCGTTGACCACAAGAGCATTCAGTCCAGAATCAATCCGTTTGTTGAGTCCGGTCAGCACCTTGCCAGGCCCCATCTCGAGCAGCGTGTTGATGCCCTGTGCGGCAAAGGCCCGGATCGTAGCAACCCAAGGTACTGGATTATAAATCTGCAGCACCAGATTCCGCCTGATCACGGCAGGATCGGTATTTTTTCCGAGACCATGGTTCTGGATGACGGGGATGGCCGGTATGGACAGCGTGATTCCGGCCAATACCTGCGCAAAGCGCTCAGCGGCAGGCTGCATCAGAGGGGAATGGAAGGGTGCGCTGACGGACAAAGGCAGAACCCGCTTGGCACCTGCAGCCTTGCAGAACTCGCCTGCACGCTTGACAGCAGCGCTGTGACCGGCGATCACAACCTGACCCGGAGAATTGAAATTCACCGCTGCCACGACCTCGGCGCCACTGGCTTCGTTACAGGCTTCGTTACAGGCTTTGATGACAGCATCATCGTCCAGTCCAACGATAGCGGCCATACCACCGATGCCTACCGGGACAGCGCTCTGCATGAATTCTCCACGCTGCTTCACAAGTGCCACTGCATCGGTGAAGCGCAGCACTCCGGCGCATACCAGCGCGGAATATTCACCGAGGCTATGGCCGGCCATCAGGCTCGGGAGCGGACCGCCCTGCTCAAGCCAGACACGCCATAAAGAAACAGAGGCAGTCAGGATGCTAGGTTGCGTAATATGGGTAAGAGCCAACTGTTCCGCAGGTCCAGTCTGGACGAGCTGCCAGAGGTCGTACCCCAGAATGGCTGAAGCTTCAGCGAAAGTGGCCACTACGACCGGATGCAATTGGGCCAATTCCGTAAGCATGCCCACGTGTTGCGAGTTCTGGCCTGGAAAGGTAAACCCAAGCGTTACGACAGTCGCTGCCATTACGGGTTGCTCAAATGCTTCACGGATACTGATTTAGCCCGCTCCATAACGAAAAACAGCCCGCAATGAGCTGTTTTTCGTTGGTTGTGTCTCCGCGCGTGGGAAGACACGGACTTTAATCAGTCTTTGTTGACCTGAACGACCTGACGGCCACGGTAGAAACCATCCGGGGTCATGTGGTGACGGCGATGACGCTCACCTGTCTCGGTGTCGGTAGACAGCGTAGGTCCGGTCAGCGCATCGTGGGAACGACGCATGTCGCGGCGTGAACGGGTTTTACGGTTCTGTTGAACGGCCATTTCAGTTGCTCCAGTCAAATGAATCCCGGACTGGGGATTCGTGCAAATTCGTTATTCGTTGTTTTCGATCTTTCCGGTTTTGGTTGTTTTCCCGGCTTTTCCTGTCTTTTGGGTCGGCGCCTTCAATGCTGCCAGCACTGCAAACGGGTTAGGCCTGCTTACTGCCTCTGGTGCAGGCTCCTGTTTAAATGCAGTCAAGGCCTTGTTACACGCCGCGTCAGCGTGCATTGGCACCATCGGCAAACTCAAAATCAATTCGTCTTCGATCAGCGCCAATACATCAAGTCCGGCTTCCGGCATAGTGACCGCATCGCAGCTTTCAGGCAACTCTTGCAGCTTTTCTTGCAACTCGTCCTCGGTATCGAATACCAACATGGACAGAGAGCAATGCAGTTCCAGCTTCAGATCCTGCAAGCAGCGCTGGCAAGTGACCTGCACCTGAGTGTCCAGAGCTCCCGACAACAGGCGCTGGCCTCCCTCATCCGCGCCAAACTTCAAGCTCACCGCAACCTGACCGGTCTGAGCGGAGAGATAATCAGTAAAACGCTGAAGATTCGCGAGAGGCAATACTGCGCTGATCGAACCCAGCCTGGCGAACAGTTTTACTGTATCGATTCGCTCTGGAAAAGGGTCAGACGACATGGGCGCGCATCTTAGTGATACGGCTTCCAAGTGTCAAAGGAATTTTGCCGCATGGACCTCGGAACTGGTTGATTTTCTTCCGGATTTACTGAATTAAGCGATTTAGCGCTCCACACCACTCAACAAGGGTACAAAACGCACTGCTTCCAGGTTCTCGGAAACCAACTTGCCCTCCCGCTTTCGGTATACCCGCAGCATCTGATTACGCTCTCCTTCCGGAACCACCAGGGTACCACCCTCAGCCAGTTGCTTTAGCAGTGCTTCCGGGACTACCGGGGCAGCAGCCGTAATGATGATGCCGTCAAATGGGGCGTTCTGTGACCAACCGTAGCTGCCATCGGCGCATTTCAGGCTGATGTTGCCGATCTTGAGCTCGCGCAGCCGGGTCTTGGTCTTCTCCAGCAACGGGGTGATGCGCTCGATGCTGTAAACATGGTCAACCATGCGCGCCAGGATCGCAGTTTGGTAACCGCAACCAGTGCCGATTTCGAGCACTTTGGCCTGCTCCGGCAAACCGGCCATCAGGACCTCAGTCATGCGTGCCACGATGTAGGGCTGCGAAATCGTCTGGTTGAACGCAATCGGCAGTGCCACATCTTCGTAGGCGCGATGCGCCAGCGCTTCGTCGATGAACAGATGGCGCGGCGTGCTCAGCATGGCTTCCAGCACGCGCAAGTTACTGATGCCGATATCACCCAGTCGTTGCACCATGCGTTCACGGGTCCGCTGCGAAGTCATGCCGATACCCTGGATCTTCTGCGAATTCACCCGACTACCCCTTCAGCCCCTGAATCAAATTCTTTGCCCAATTGCGCAAACATGGGTGCTGCGTCGCGCATGGCTTGTTGACTGCACATGTCAGCGTGCAAGGGCGTAATGGATACATAGCCGTGTTCAACCGCATGAAAGTCGGAGCCAGGCAAGCGCTCAACAGGTCCGCCTGCGCGTCCGATCCAGTAAAGGGTCTTGCCACGCGGGTTGCGCGTACTAATCGGGTTCTCACCGCGTAAGCGTTGGCCAAGTGTCGTCAGCCGCAAACCCTTGATCCGCTCTACTGGCAGATCAGGAATATTGACGTTCAACACGGTGCGTGGTGGCAACGACAGTTTGTCCAGAAGTTGTAACAAGCGCCGCGCAATTGCTGCGGCAGTGCGGAAACGCCCGATATGGATTTCTGTGTAATCAGTAACGACCAGCGAAAAAGCCATGGCAGGTTTCGCCAGAAAGCGCCCTTCCATTGCAGCAGCGACAGTACCTGAGTACAACACGTCGTCGCCAAGGTTCGCGCCGAAATTGATGCCGGACAGCACCCGCTCAGGCTCGGGCATGAAGATGCCGGAGGTGCCCAGATGAATACAGTCGGTGGGCGTGCCGTCCACGGCATAGCGCCCCTTGTCGAGCGGCATTACCTGCAATGGACGATCCAGCGTCAGGCAGTTGCTGACGCCAGATTTGTCGCGATCGGGCGCGATGATAACCAGCACATGGTCGTGCAAAGCCTGCCGCAAAGCTTCCAGTCCCGGCGCATGCACGCCATCGTCGTTGGACAAGAGCAGACTCATACGTCCTCCAGATGGACCAGTTCTCGCAGCACCGAAGTGGCATATGCGCCGCGTGTCAGACTGAATTCGAGTATCAGACCATCACCAGTAAAGTTCGCCTGCAAATTCTCCACCTGCGCGCGCAACGGGCGGCGCTCCTGTTCCAGTCCGTGCGCGATCAGCCCTGCACATAATTCCGGATGGTGTTCAGCAAGCACGCATTCCTGTTGCTGTGCTTCATCCGTGACCAGCGGCAGTCCCCGGCCCCAGAGTGGACCCGTGGCATGGATATCGAATTCGGCCAGACGCCGTCGCAAATCTTCCGGTGTGGCTTTGTTGCTCGCAAACGTACTCGCGCTACCGGACAAAGCCATTACATCGCCTGCGATCCACGCATTCCACGTCCCTTCCCTGACCCGCCTGGACAAATTGACGTTGAACAAGTAACTGCGTACTGCGGACAGGAGCAGGCTGCGCTGCTGCCGGTCTGGTGCACTCTCGCCCCTGAACCAGGCCAGCGCGGCGGGCACGTTGTTTTGGTTACGACCGAAACGCTGTACCCCAAAATAATTGGGTACACCGTGGGTCGCAAGCAAACTCACACGCGTCAGCACCTCCAAGTTGTCTCCGGCAGGAGCGCGCAACACGATACGGAAGCGGTTGCCCTTATGTGAGCCCCGGCGCAATTTGCGGCTGTTGCGCCCACTACGCAGCACGCGCAGTTGTGGATGCTGCAAGTTCACTCCCGTTTCATTGCCCTTCCCTGCGGGCACACTGAACCATTGGCGCGTGACACCCTGTTTGTCTTTCATCCCGGCAAAAGCAGTATCGCGCAACGGCACGTTGAAATGCCGCGCCAGAATTTCCTGTGCATCAAAAGTGGTGAGTCCAGTTTTTTCAATGGCAAGAAGGAGGTGTTCACCAGCACCATCCGGTTCGAAACCCAGCTGTTCCTCCACACAAAAATCTTCCAACTGCTGCTTGAAGCCGGCATGCAGCACCGGCGCACCGAATGCGTGTTCCAGCGCATCCCACTTCAGGTATGTCGACACGGCAGCGTTCACTCAGCCACTCTATTTTTCTGCAGCAATACCACAGCATTGCAGGCAAGACCTTCCTCACGCCCGGTAAAGCCGAGGCCTTCTGTTGTCGTGGCCTTGACGCTGATTTGGGTGACCTGAACCTTCATGGCCCCAGCAAGCGTCTCGCGCATCGCCGTTACGAAGGGCGCAAAGCGCGGCAGCTGCGCCACGAGCGTGGTATCGGCGTTGGCCACATCCCAGCCTTCTGCGCGCACCAGCGTTAGCACGTGCTGTAACAACACCAGACTGCTGCAATTGCGGTAGCGGGGATCGCTGTCGGGAAAATGCCTGCCAATGTCGCCTAGTGCCAGTGCGCCCAGCAGCGCATCGCACAAGGCATGCACCAGTACATCGCCATCAGAATGCGCCAGCAAAGTGTGCGTATGCGTAATCTTTACCCCACCGATCGTGACATGGGCATCTGCCTGAGCCTTGGCGGCGAAGCGATGTACATCGTAACCATGGCCGATTCTGAATTGCATGTTGGCGCTCATTTATCTGGTACTTCCCTGGCCTGCGCTTGCAACACGGCTGCCGCAAGCACCAAGTCCTCGGGGTACGTCACCTTGATATTGTCAGATCGCCCAGGTACCAGTCGTACCGGCAGACCCAGTGCTTCAACTGCCGAGGCTTCATCAGTTACGATTTTGTGTTCAGCCTGCACACGCTGGATGGCGCGCTGCAACACAGCAAAGCGAAACATCTGCGGCGTAGCTGCCTGCCAGATCCGACTGCGCTCTACGGTGCGCACAACCAGCTGGCTACCATCACTTTCTTTCAGGGTGTCGCGCACTGGCACGGCCAGCAGCCCGCCCGCACGTTCCTGAAGCAATTCACGCATCAGTTTGCGTACATCTGAAGGATGCACACAGGGGCGCACCGCATCATGTACCAGTACCCAGTCATCATCTGCAGCAAAGGGTTGTAGCGCGGACAGCGCATTGGCAACAGATTCCATGCGTTCGGCACCACCTTCAGCCAGCAGCAATTTATCAGTGATATTGGTTGGCAGGTGCTGCAGCAGCATTGGCCAGTCACTGTCTTCAGCCGCCAGAGCCACAACGATGCGATCGATTTCCGGTAAAGCGCCGAGTCTTTCCAGAGAATGCTGTAACAGTGATTTTCCTGCGACCATAAGATATTGCTTGGGTACTTCCGCCTGCATACGCCGGCCACTGCCGGCAGCGGGCAACAACAGAAAATACCGGGGCGCGGCTGGTCTGGATTCCTTGCTAGTCACTTTATTGACCGGCCGTGAGGCTGGTGTCTGCCGCTGGCGCCTCTGCTGCCCGCGTCTGTTCAGTGGCGTCTTCATCCTCGCGGAAAATATCCAGATAGGGATTATCATCCTCGGCAATTTCAGGCGGCGGTTCTGGAGCGACATCCACAAGCAGTGGTTCTTGCACAGCTTCCGGTTCGGAGGTGAGCGGCGTCGGTGTCTCTGCCTGCAACGAGGTCGGGCCTATTGGGCCTGATTCATCTTCCACGATCAGATAAAAAGTTTCGCCCTGACGGACCAAACCCAGCTCGTTGCGGGCCCGCTCTTCAATCGAGTCAAGACCATTGCGCAAATCGCCGACCTCTTCCATCAGGGCCGAATTTCTATCTTCAAGCGTTGCGTTTTCTCCTGTCTGTTCCGTTATTTCATCCTCCAGTCGCCCAAGCTCGGCCATGCTCCCCGCACCCATCCACAAGCGCACCTGCAGCAGTACCAGCACGAGAACCAAAATGGTGAGGACTGTCTTCATGAGATCTACCGGCTAAACTCGGCGCGGCCGCGATAGGCTGCGTTGCCCTGCAATTCTTCTTCAATCACGAGCAAGCGGTTGTATTTGGCTACACGGTCAGAACGGCACAGCGAGCCGGTCTTGATCTGGCCTGCAGCGGTGCCCACGGCAAGATCGGCAATGGTCGTGTCCTCGGTTTCCCCTGAGCGATGCGAGATCACCGCCGTATAACCCGCGGCACGCGCCATGCGAATTGCAGCCAGCGTTTCAGTCAGCGTGCCGATCTGGTTGAACTTGATCAGAATGGCATTGGCGATGCTGGACTTGATGCCACGTTCGAGGATGCCGGTATTCGTAACGAAGAGATCATCACCAACTAGCTGCACCTTGCTGCCCAACTTGCGCGTCAGTATAGCCCAGCCGTCCCAGTCACTCTCGTGCATGCCGTCCTCGATCGACAGAATGGGATAATGCGCAGCCAAGCCGGCGAGATAGTCGGCAAACTGCTCGCTGGTGTAGGACTTGCCTTCCCCGGCCAGTACATATTTGCCGTCGTGGTAAAACTCCGACGCCGCACAGTCGAGTGCGAGGCAGATGTCCTTGCCAACAACGAAGCCGGTAAGTGCGATCGCTTCGAGGATCGCGTCGAGTGCCGCAGCATTGGACGGGAGGTTTGGCGCGAAGCCACCTTCATCGCCGACAGCGGTGCTTAATCCTTTTTTGCGCAATACGGATTTCAGGGCATGAAAAACTTCCGCACCGTAACGCAGCGCTTCACGAAAATTTGGCGCGCCTACCGGCTGCACCATGAATTCCTGAATGTCCACATTGTTGTCGGCATGTTCGCCACCATTGATGATGTTCATCATCGGCACGGGCATCGAATAGGTGGCAGGCGTGCCATTGAGTTCGGCAATCCATGTATACAGCGGTTTGCCGGCGGCCACTGCGGCAGCACGAGCCGCCGCCAGAGACACCGCCAAAATTGCATTGGCGCCGTAATGCGCCTTGTTATCAGTGCCATCGAGCTGGATCATACGTTGATCCAGATCCACTTGCGCCGCAGCATCCATGCCTACCAGCGCCTTGCGGATCTCGCCGTTGACCGCAGCAACGGCTTTCAGTACACCCTTGCCACCGTAACGCTTCGGATCTTTGTCGCGCAGTTCCAGGGCTTCGCGTGAACCGGTGGAGGCTCCTGAAGGCGCGCAAGCACTGCCCTTGACACCGTTGGCCAGCACTACATCCGCTTGCACAGTAGGGTTGCCCCTGGAATCCAGCACTTCGCGGGCCACGATCTCGGCTATTTTGCTCACCACACCCCTACCTCACGTTGGTAACGTTTCACTTCAACTGATACTGATTTCAGGCTGGCTTTTGACGAGTGCATCCAGTGCCTGTAACTGCGCAAGGAAGGGTTCCAATTTATCCAGTGGTAATGCGCAGGGACCATCACAAAACGCTTTATCCGGTTCAGGATGCGCTTCCAGAAACAGGCCCGCCAGTCCCTGCGCTATGCCTGCGCGAGCAAGACTCACGATGTCCTTGCGGCGGCCGGCTGCACTATCGGCGCGTCCACCCGGCATCTGCAACGCATGTGTCACATCAAACAGAACGGGGTAGCCGAACTGTTTAAGAATCGGAAAACCCAACATGTCCACGACAAGGTTGTTGTAACCAAAACTGGAACCACGCTCGCATAACAGCAGATTCCGGTTACCGGCTTCCTCGAACTTACGCAGGATATGGGACATCTCGCGCGGCGCGAGAAACTGTGCCTTCTTAATGTTGATCAGCGCGCCGGTCTTCGCCAGCGCGACCACCAGATCGGTTTGACGCGACAGAAATGCTGGCAACTGCAGAATATCCACGACTTCTGCGGCGGGTTGCGCCTGCTCAGGTTCATGGATGTCGGTCAGCACGGGCACACCGTATTCGGCTTTGATGCGCGCGAGAATCTGCAGCCCCTTGTCGAGACCCGGACCGCGAAAAGAGGTAATTGAGGAGCGGTTGGCCTTGTCGAAAGATGCTTTGAATATGTAGGGAATGCCGAGGGTGCCGCACACCCGTTTGAATTCTGCGGCCACACGCAGTGCCAGTTCCTCGGATTCGAGCACATTCATGCCGCCCACCACGACCATGGGCTGCGTATTGCCGATCCGCAGGTTGCCGAGCCGGAGTGTCGTTTGCTGTGCCAAATGCATGGGTCAGCCCGCCTGTTGAGGCTTTGCTAGTTCTGTTGCAACCGTCAGCTTTTGACGGTCTGATTCTGCTTGATGGCGGCCTTCACGAAACCCGTGAAGAGAGGATGTCCCTGCCGTGGTGTGGACGTAAACTCGGGATGAAATTGGCAAGACACGTACCAAGGATGTGCTGGAACTTCCACCACTTCCATCAGGTTGCCATCCATCGACCTGCCCGTGAAACGCATGCCGTTTTGTTCCAGGCGCGCGATGTAATTGTTGTTCACTTCATAACGGTGCCGGTGACGCTCGACAATGACATCTTTCTGGTAACAGTCCTTCACCAGTGAGTTGTCGAGTAGCCGGCATTGCTGCCCCCCCAGACGCATGGTGCCGCCCTTATCAGAATTCTCACTGCGCAGTTCGGTACCGCCGGCAGCATTGGTCCACTCGGTGATCATTGCGATAACCGGGTCCGGTGACTGGCGGTCAAACTCAGTGCTATGCGCCAGCGGCAGTCCCAGCACATTGCGCGCGAACTCGATCACAGCGATGTGTAAGCCCAGACAAATGCCCAGGTAAGGAATTTTATGTATGCGCGCATAGTTTGCGGTTGTAATCATGCCGTTGATGCCCCGCTCGCCAAAGCCGCCAGGCACGATTATTCCGTTCACACCTTCAAGCACGCCGATGCCATCGTTCTCGATAGAACTGGAATCAATGTACCGAATTCGTACGCGGGTGCGGGTCTGGATACCAGCATGTTTCAAGGCTTCGATCAGCGATTTGTAGGCATCAAGCAGTTCCATGTACTTGCCTACCATCGCCACAGTCACTTCGCGTTCCGGCTTGAGTACCGCGTCAACCACGCGCTGCCATTCGTGAAGATTGGCCGGTGGGCATTGCAACCCGAAACGCTTGACGATGATCTCGTCAAGGCCGGTGGCATGCAGCAGCAGCGGAGCAGAATATATGGTGGCGGTGTCCTGCAACGAAACCACCGCTGGCAGTTCCACATTGGTGAAAAGCGCGATCTTGCGGAGCGAGGATTCAGGGATTTCGTGGTCGGAGCGACAAACCAGCACGTCGGGCTGGATACCGATGGAGCGCAGGTCACGTACCGAGTGCTGCGTGGGTTTGGTCTTGGTCTCACCGGCCGTGGAAATATAGGGAACCAGCGTCAGATGGATAAAAAGCACCCGGCTTGAACCTAACTCGACTTTCATCTGGCGCGCTGCCTCGAGGAAGGGTTGGGATTCGATATCGCCCACCGTGCCACCGATTTCGACCAGCGCAACATCGGCATCACCGGCGCCTTCGTAAACGCGCACCTTGATTTCGTCGGTGATGTGGGGAATAACCTGAATGGTTGCGCCGAGATAATCGCCGCGACGTTCCTTCTTGATCACTTCCTCGTAAATACGGCCGGCTGTGAAGTTGTTCCGGCGTGACATCTTGGTGTTGATGAAGCGCTCGTAGTGGCCAAGATCAAGGTCGGTCTCGCCGCCGTCTTCGGTAACGTAGACTTCGCCATGCTGGAAGGGACTCATCGTGCCTGGATCCACGTTGATGTAGGGATCCAGTTTGAGCATGGTTACCTTGAGACCGCGTGCTTCAAGGATGGCTGCTAGGGATGCTGAGGTGATGCCTTTACCGAGAGAGGAAACGACACCGCCGGTAATAAAAATAAAGTGAGTCATCGACTACCCAACTGAAGCCCATCAGACTTTTAAACGAACTTTTATAGGGCCTTTTAAGCAATCATTTAACGATTCTTAAAAGGTGCTTGATGGGAGATCAGGTTAACAGATGAGGTTGGTGTCCACAATCCAAATCTGGGTGCAACCACACGATCTGACAGGTATTTCCCGCTGTCTCGGAGAGCCATCCTTCGCAAATGAGCAGGTCGGCAACTGCAACCAGTTCGTCCCGCACATACAGCAGCGGAATGCGGTCGCGTAGCCAGGGTGGAATGCCTGCATCTTGCAGGATTTTTTTCAGTGGCCGGGTCGGCCTTCCCGCAGCTTTGACCTGCTCACCACCGCTGCGGAAGCGCACATGTACCTCCGCCAACCGGTCGCACGGTAAGCCGGCGCCACTGACCACTTGCAGTGCCAGCGAACCCAGTGGATTCGGCAGGTTCAGCCTGTGGTCTGTCCGCCAGAGCAGCGTTTCAGTAAGCGCCGGCAAAGGTGCCAACACATGCAACAGGTTACGGTGGCGGCGCAACTCCACGGCGTTGGCACCATTACCCCAGGACAGCAAGGGTTCCGCATCAGGGACCGCTTGCAGCACGTCGCTGACGATGCGCTGCAGAACCTGATGGGTAGGCGCTGCAAACCCGTGCTCCGTATGCAGACGCGCCAACCAGTAGCGCAGCAGATTGCGTTGTCGAACTTCATCATGCATCAACAGCGCCTCAATCCGCAGCTGGCCGGATTGCGGGCCGGCTGCAGCCACGAAATCGCTGGCTGCAAGTATATCCAGCAAGTAGGCAGCTTCACGGCTCAATTGTGCAGATCGCTCCACTGCGCGGGCAAGTCCAGGCCAGCGCTGGAGCAACAAGGGTAATACCGCGCCCCGTAAAAAGTTGCGGTCGAAGCGTTGATCCTGATTGCTGCTATCTTCGATCCAGACCAAACGCCGGGCCTGCGCATAGGTAAGCAAATCAGCATGACTGCAGCCCAGCAGAGGTCTGAACAGGCGTCCATTGCCGCAAGTTCTGCTGCGTGGCATACCCGCCAAACCGGCAACACCGCTGCCCCGTAACAGTCGGAACAACACAGTTTCAACCTGATCGTCACGATGGTGCGCCAGGGCCAAAACTTCGCCCGGCTGCAGGGTCGATTCAAAGACTGCATGGCGTGCATTGCGTGCACATTCCTCCAGGCTCTCGCCGGGAGCAGGTACAACCTGTACCTGTTTGGTGTGCAAGGGAACCCCGAGACCAGCACATGCTTGCTGGCAGTGCTCCTGCCAGCGATTGGCATCAGGTTGCAAGGCATGATTGATGTGTATGGCATGGACTGCTGCTGTCAGCGCACCCTGCGCGTGCGCTTCATGAAGCAGATACAGCAATACCGTGGAATCCAGACCTCCACTGTAAGCAACGACAACTCGGGAAGCTTCCCGTAATTCAGGACAGGCCTGGATCAGGTCAGGGAAGTCCGCGCCAGAAGCGCCGGCCTCAGGTGGTGCGGGGTGCGCCATGACTCATCAGGCGGCGGTAGCGACGTTCAAGCAATTCATCAATATCCATGCCGCCCAGGCGTGCCACCTGCTCCCTCAGATTGTCCTTCAGGCGGAGCGCCATGGCTTTCATGTCGCGATGTGCGCCACCGAGCGGCTCCGGAATGGTCTGGTCAACGATACCAAGTTCTTCAAGGCGTGCAGAGGTCACACCCATAGCTTCAGCAGCAGCAGCCTTGTGGTCAGATGATTTCCACAGAATCGTCGCGCAGCCTTCCGGCGAGATCACGAAGTAAGTGGAGTACTGCAGCATGTTCAGGTGATCACAGACACCAATTGCAATTGCGCCGCCAGAATTGCCTTCACCGGTGACCGTGGCAATGATCGGCGTACGCAGGCGCGACATGATGGCCAGATTTTCGGCGATAGCTTCATTGATGCCGCGCGCTTCAGAATCAACGCCCGGATAGGCGCCGGGAGTGTCGATCAGGGTCAGCACCGGCATCTGGTAACGTTCGGCCAGTAACATCAAGCGGCGCGCCTTGCGATAACCTTCAGGCTTCGGCATACCGAAATTGCGCCGGACCTTCTCCGAGGTACTGCGGCCTTTCTGGTGACCGATCACCATCACCGGAGTTCCATCCAGATAACCCACACCAGCGATCAACGCAGCGTCATCCGCAAAGAGCCGGTCGCCGTGCAGTTCATCGAAATCATCAAAGATGTAACGGATGTAATCTTCGGTATAGGGACGGAGCGGATGGCGCGCCATTAGCGAAATCTGCCAGGGCGTCAGCCCCGAGAAGATTTTCTCGGTCAACTTGACACTTTTGTCACGCAGCTTGGTAATTTCGTCAGTGATATTGAGCTTGTTGTCCGAGCCAACGAGTCTAAGCTCGTCAATCTTGGCTTCGAGTTCGGCAATCGGCTGTTCGAATTCGAGGTAGTTAGGATTCATAACAAAAATTCAGGGTTCACAACACAAATGCTGGGTTCATGGTATCAGTAGTACTCAATAATGCAGCGCGACGCTGGTCTTGCCGTATTTGTCGCGCAGTTTCTGCAGCAGTTCCGCATCCGGTTGCACTCGCCAGGCGGAACCGAAGACTATGCTGCCTTGCACGCTGGAACGCCGGACATGCAGAACGACTTCACAACCACCGGCGGGCTTGCCTGCTTCGGTGCGTCCCGGCGCTTCCTGCCCCGGCCGCGAACCGCCCGCACCTATTGCGACTGCAGATTCTAGTTTGTGCGCTGCCAGAATGGCCTCAAGCGCGGGCAGCGATTCTACCGCCAAACCCTCCTGTTGCAAGGTCAAACTCAGCCTGCGAGCCAACTGGCAGCGCGCATCCTGCAGCCCCATGAGCCGGCGCACACGGATCTGCAACTGGCCATTGCCATTGTATTCGTCGATGCTGACCACGCCCTCCACTACAATGACTGAGTCCTTGCGCAACAACTCGCGGCACTGCTGATACACCTCGCCGAAAAGGCTGGCTTCAATGCGTCCACTGCGATCATCGAGTGTCAACACGGCAATAGTGTCGCCGCGCTTGCTCTTGATGATGCGTATGTCGTGGATAAGGCCAGCGACAAGTTGCGGAGCTTTTTCTGCTTTAAGATTTGCGATGACGTTACGGGTCAACTGCGCCAGCTCTGGCAGATATTCAGCGATGGGATGTCCCGACAAGTACAGCCCCAGTGTTTCCTTCTCTTCCTGCAGCCGCCGCTGTTCACTCCAGGAACGGATGTTGCGAAATGCGGCATATACATCTTCATTCTGCGGCGCTGGCACGATCTCGCCGAACAGGTCATTAACTCCACTCGCTTCCGAGCGGCTATTCTGCTCCGCCGTTCTTACTGCATCACCCAGACTGGCCAGCAGCACGGCGCGGTCGGCACCGAAGGCATCGCCGGCGCCGGAGCGAATCAAGGCTTCAAGTGCCCGCTTGTTCATCGTGGCATGGTCTGTACGTTTGCAGAAATCAAACAGGTGCATAAAAGAGCCGCTCTCTGCGCGCACCCTGACAAGATTATCCACCGGACCCTCACCCAATCCCTTGATCGCGCCCAGGCCATAGATAATCTGCCCTTTGCTGTTGACAGTGAAAGCATAACGGCCAACATTCACATCGGGAGGAAGCACCTGCAGGCCCATGCGCCGGCATTCCTCTACAAGCACTACGATCTTGTCGGTGTTCTGCATATCTGCCGACAGCACCGCCGCCATGAAATGCGCCGGGTAGTAGCATTTGAGCCAAGCGGTCTGGTAGGAAACCAGCGCGTATGCTGCCGAGTGCGACTTGTTAAAACCGTAATCCGCAAACTTTTCCATCAGCGTAAAGATCGATGCAGCAGTATTGGCATCGATGCCGCGCGCTTCCGCGCCCTTCTGGAAAATTGCACTCTGCTTCTGCATATCCTCCACTTTTTTCTTGCCCATGGCGCGGCGCAGCATGTCGGCGCCACCCAGTGTGTAGTTGGCCAGTACCTGCGCAATCTGCATGACCTGTTCCTGATACAGGATCACACCGTAGGTATTCTTCAGCACCCCTTCAAGATCAGCATGCGGGTAACTGACCGACTTGCGCCCATGCTTGCGGTCGATGAAGTCATCCACCATGCCGGAACCGAGCGGACCCGGCCGGAACAGCGCCACGAGCGCGATGATGTCTTCGAAATTGCTTGGCTTCAGGCGTTTGATCAGGTCTTTCATGCCGCGCGACTCAAGCTGAAAGATTGCAGTTGTCTCGCCTTTTTCCAGCATGGCATAGACTTTGGCGTCGTCGAGCGGAATACGGGTGATGTCGATCGGCGTCGCGTTATCAATCGCGGCGATCATCTTGATGCTCCAGTCGATAATTGTCAGTGTGCGCAAACCGAGGAAATCGAACTTGACGAGGCCAGCTTTCTCGACGTCATCCTTGTCGAACTGGGTGACAAGGTTGGCGCCGCTTTCGTCGCAGTACAACGCGGTGAAGTTGGTTAGCTTGCCAGGTGCAATGACAACACCACCGGCATGCTTGCCTACGTTGCGGATCAAGCCTTCGAGTAACTCGGCCATCTCCATGATTTCCTGGGCTTCCTCATCGACAGCAAGGAATTCGGTGAGCTGCGGCTCCACTTCCTTGGCCTTCGCCAATGTCATGCCCACTTCGAAGGGTATAAGCTTCGATAATTTGTCAGCAAGGGCATAAGACTTGCCTTGAACACGGCCGACGTCGCGGATCACAGCTTTCGCCGCCATCGTGCCGAAAGTGATGATCTGGGATACTGCATCATGGCCGTAAAGGTCGGCGACATGTCCGATCACGCGGTCACGGCCGTCCATGCAGAAGTCGATATCAAAATCCGGCATCGACACGCGCTCAGGATTCAGGAAGCGTTCGAACAGCAAGTCGTACTGCAGAGGATCCAGATCAGTGATCTTCAGCGCGTAGGCCACCAACGAGCCAGCGCCAGAACCGCGCCCCGGCCCCACCGGGATGGCGTTGTCCTTCGCCCACTGGATAAACTCCATCACGATCAGGAAATACCCGGCGAAACCCATCTGGTCTATGATGCCAAGCTCAAAGTTGAGTCGTTCTTGATAGCGCTGGCGCGTCACGACGAAATCTGGTGCTGCCGTATCGTACAGTTTGGCGAGGCGCATCTTGAGTCCTTCCTCGCTTTGCGCGCGGAAAAACGTTTCGATGGTCATCGCGTCTGGCAACGGATAGTCAGGCAGGTGCGTTTTGCCCAGCACCAGTTCCAGATTGCAGCGCAGGGCAATCTGCACTGAATTCTCCAGCGCTTCAGGCAAGTCGCTGAACAGCTCCTGCATATCTGCCGCGCTGCGCAGATACTGTTGATCGGAATAGTTGCGCGGACGCCGCGGATCGTCGAGTGTGCGGCGTTCGTTGATGCACACTCGTGCTTCATGCGCCTCGAACTCTTCCGGTTTCAGAAAGCGTACATCGTTGGTAGCGACGACCGGGCAGCCGGTATCGAGCGCCAGTTGCACTGCGCGCTGCACGTGCTCGGCATCACCAGGCCGGCCGGTACGCTGCAGTTCCAAATAGAAACTGTCAGGAAACTGTTGCAACCAGAAATCTATTGCTGTGCGTGCCAACGCGAGATCATTATTCAAAAGCGCCAGCCCGACATCACCGCGTGCAGCGCCTGACAGTGCAATCAACCCAGCCGTTTTACCCTCGAGCCAACTGCGTCGGATCGTGACGTTGCCCCGGTACTGTCCTTCCCGGTACGCTCGCGAGACCAGTTCGATGAGGTTGTGATAGCCGGTCTGATCCTTGATGAGCAGAACCAGCAGGGAAAGTTGTTCCGGATTGTCATCTTCGGCAATAACAACATCGCAACCGCACAGGGGCTTGAGGCCAGCCTCGGTGGCAGCGGAATAGAATTTGATGAGTGCGTAGAAGTTGACGTGATCGGTAAGAGCAACTGCAGGCATCCCGAGCTCGACGACTCTGGCAGTGAGATCCTCGATACGGATCAGGCTGTCAATCACCGAATATTCGGAATGAAGGCGCAGATGCACGAAGCCGGGTGTTGTTGCCATGATTCTGCTTTTGAATTGAGTCGAAACGGACTGCGGCAGTGTAGCGGCTGCGTTAGTGTTTGGACAGTCGTTGCGACTTGGGGGGGGCTATTTCTGGGCTCATTACTTCTGCGCCCCCCCCCAAGGCATTGGCTCAGCTGAGTGTAAGTGCGCCTCTCCCTGAGCACTGAAGTAAGAAGGCACAAATCACTCATTGGGTATCTTGGACTTCCATGCGCTGAAGTTACGGGTGGTCTTCGTGAACTTTATTTAGAATTTAAAAGGTCTTCACGAAATACTGTTATTCCAAAGACGCCAACCAATCACGCACCGGCGCAAAACTGCGCCGATGGATCGAGCAAGGACCCAATTCGCGCAGCGCTTGCAAGTGGGCTGGGGTCGGATACCCCTTGTGTTGTGCGAAGCCGTAGCCGGGATACAACGCATCCAGGGCCACCAACTCGCGGTCACGGGTGACCTTGGCGAGAATCGACGCAGCAGCAATCGCAGCGATACGGCTGTCGCCTTTGACGACCGCCTCGGCACTATAACTCCAACGCGGCAGCCGGTTGCCGTCTACATAAATAAAATCCGGTTGAATATGCAGGGCTGTCACGGCTCTGTGCATGGCCAGCAGACTGGCCTGCAGAATATTCAGGTTGTCGATTTCCTCCACCGTGGCGCGCGCAACTGCGAATGTCAGGGCTTGGGCAAGAATGATTTCGCAGAGCGCTTCACGGCGTGCTTCCGTCAGTTGTTTGGAATCAGCCAGTCCAGGGATAGGGCGAGTCGGATCAAGGATGACGGCCGCAGCCACCACATCACCTGCCAACGGCCCACGGCCAACCTCATCTATCCCCGCGATCAGGCCGAGAGCAGCGGTTGTCAGGGCAAAGACCAGTGGCTGTTTCATGGCCGCTGCAATAGCTCAATGACTGCCTGTGCAGCTTTGTTGCTGGCACCGCCGAGCAGGGTCAGGTGGATCTCCCGATAACGCTCGCTCAGACGCAACTGGCGCGCATCGGCTTGCAACAGCTTCTGCACTTTTCCAGCAAGATTCTCCGGATTGACTTCATCTTGTACCAATTCATCCACAAGCAACTCGCCCGCCAACAGGTTCGGTAAGGAGAAATACGGCACCTTGAGCATGCGCGAGATGAGTGCATGTGACAACGGCGCCATCTTGTAGCAAACCAGCATTGGTTTTTTCAGCAACATTGCTTCCAGTGCAGCCGTACCAGAGGCCAGCAACACAGCATCTGCGGCAGCCATTGCTACGCGCGACTGGCCATCAAGCAACCGCACTGAGTCCAATCCGCCGGGCATAAGTTCCTGTAATTGCTGTCTACGTTCCGCATTGGCGCAGGGCAGCAAAAAGCGTATGCCGGCATGCTGCTGCGCAAGCAACGTCGCTGTTTCCAGGAACACCGGTCCCATGCGTGCCACTTCGCCCTGGCGACTGCCCGGCAGAAGGGCCAGCACTGTATCGGTATCGTTGAGCCCCAATGTAGCGCGCGCTTGTTGCCGGCTCGGGTCCAGCGGAATGTCGTCGGCTAGCGGATGTCCGACAAAACATACCGGAACCTTGTGCTGCCGGTAGAAATCCGCTTCGAAAGGGAACAGGGTCAGCACTAGATCGGCAGCTGCTGCAATTTTGCTGATCCGGCGCTGGCGCCAAGCCCACACCGAGGGGCTAACATAATGCACGGTGTGGATCCCCTGCTCGTGCAGGCGGCGTTCCACCCCAAGATTGAAATCAGGGGAGTCGATACCAATGAACACGTCGGGTTTGTCGGTGCTGAAATGGCGGATGATGTCGCGGCGGATCCGTAACAGTTCCGGCAGGCGCTTAAGCGGTTCGATTAGCCCCATCACAGACAGCCGTTCCATCGGCACGCGCGACACAAGGCCTTGAGCCTGCATCAACGGACCACCGATACCGGTAAAACGCAAGTGGGGATGCTGTTGCAGAAGGGCTTGCATGAGTCCGGCACCCAGAAGGTCTCCGGAACTTTCCCCGGCCACGATGCCGACATGCAGCGGACTCATGTTAACGGAGAATGCCCTTGTTGGAGGCTCTGACCGATGCGATCAGCGTAGCCACTTCGGACGTATTGTCTGCGAGCTCCTGCATTTCGGCCAGTGCCTCTTCGAGGGTATTGCCATCGCGGTAAAGGATTTTGTAGGCCTTGCGCAGCATGCGGATGGCGTCATTGCTGAAGCCGCGCCGTTCGAGACCAGTGATGTTGATGCCCTTGGCGACGGGCGGACTGCCGTTGACCATGATGAATGCTGGCACATCCATGTTCACATGGGTCTGGGCGCCGATGAAACTGTGGGCGCCGATGCGCAGGAACTGATAAACACCGGCGAAGCCGCCAAGAATGGCCCAGTCCTCAACAATGACGTGACCGCTGACAGCAGCATTGTTGGAAAAAATGGTGTCATTGCCAATGATGCAGTCGTGCGCGATATGAGCATATGGCATGAACAAATTGCGTGACCCAATCCGGGTGGCGCCCCCGCCCACTTCTGTTCCGCGGTGAATGGTCACCCCTTCCCGAATAATGTTGTCGTCACCCATCTCCAGTGAAGTCGTTTCGCCGTGGAATTTCTTGTCAGAAGGATCTTCACCGACTGAAGCAAACTGGAAGATACGGTTGCCCTTGCCGATACGTGTTGGTCCTTTCACGATTACATGCGAGAAAATTTCACAGTTGTCGCCGATTTCAACCCCGGGGCCGATGAGCGTCCAGGGGCCTATCGTCACGTTGGCGCCGATCTTCGCATCGGCAGCAATGCGGGCGGATGAATCAATGAGGGAACCATTACTGCTCACGGCAGGTCTCCTGATGTTGAGCCTTCAGACCCTGAGTGCTTGGCATTAAGGGCTGGGTTGAGCATTCAGACCTGAGTGCCTGCACTCGGTCTGAACAGTGTCCTATTCCTTGCGCTCGGCGCACAGGATGGTGGCTTCGCAAGCCAGCTCACCGCCGACAGTGGCTTTGCATTGGAATTTGTAGATACCACGACGCACCGTCACGATTTCGGCTTCGAGCATCAACTGGTCGCCCGGCACAACCGGACGCTTGAGGCGCACGTCATCGGCCCCAACGAAGTAATAGATATAACCGTCACGTGGCAGCTTTTCCTGACTCTTGAAACCCAGCACGCCTGCGGCCTGTGCCAAAGCTTCAATGATCATCACTCCCGGCATGATTGGCTTGTTGGGAAAATGACCAATGAAGAATTCTTCATTGGTGGTGACATTCTTGTAAGCCTTGATGCGCTTGCCAATTTCGAGCTCGATGACTCGATCAACCATCAGAAAAGGATAACGCTGGGGCAGATACGCCTTGATATCGTCGATGTACATCATAAATTCGCCTGTGGGCCTGCTTACCGGGTCGTCACCTATTTCTTTTCTAACAGCTGCAAACGCTTCCATAATTCGTCCAATTGCCGGAAGCGAACGATGTTTTTGCGCCAGCTGGTACTGTCGCTAAGTCCTGTGCCGGAGGAATACACGCCAGGCTCAGTGATGGACTGGTTGACCAGCGACATCGCTGTCACGGTCACTTTGTCGCAAATGGACACATGATTGATGATGCCCACAGCGCCGGCAATGATACAGTTTTTCCCGATCACTGAGCTACCGGCGATTGCGCTACAACCGCAAATGATCGTATTGGCGCCAATTCTGACGTTATGGGCAATTTGTACCTGATTGTCGATTTTCACACCAGCCTCTATCACGGTGTCATCGAGCGCACCACGGTCGATCGTGGTGCCGGCACCGATCTCCACATCGTCGCCGATGTCGACACCGCCCAGTTGCGCGATCTTGTAATGACCCTCCCCTTCTGTGGCAAACCCGAAGCCGTCACTGCCCACAACGGCGGCCGCGTGTATCAATACCCTGTGGCCGAGCCTGACGCCGTCATACAGCGTTACGTTGGCGAGCAGTTGCGAGTCCGGGCCAATCTTGCAATCACGACCAATCACACAATTTGCCCCGATGCGGACGCGCTCGCCGATAACCGTTCCGGCACCGATCACCACATGCGGGCCGATACTGGCGTCTTTTGCCACGCGTGCAGAGGAATCAATGATCGCAGTGGTATGACTGCCGGGTTTGTCGGCAGGCTCGGGTGCGAACACATGCGATAGCCGCGCGTAAGCCACGTAGGGATTTTCCACAACGAGAACAGGAACCGGACAAGCACTGGCATCTTCTGCATGCAATATCACAGCTGCAGCTGCTGTGCGCGTCAGAGCCTGATTAAAACGCTTGTTGCTGTAAAAGCTGATTTGCGTAGGACCGGCCTTTTCCAAAGTGGCAAGACCGGTAATAGCGATATCTGGAACACCGTTTGGCTCTAACCCCAGCAGTTTTGCCAGGGCATGAAGGGTATGAGTATGGGTTAAAACGGCACTCACACGGCGGATGTTATCAAGGTAGTTGGTTGAGTTTTTCGGTGACAAGCGCCGTGATATCAAGAGAGGAGTTGAAGAACAACGCCGCCTCGGCACGATACACGATGTCGAACTGACCTTCTTCGATCACAGCTTGGATTGCCTGTCTCAGGCTATCTGCATGTTGAGTCTGGAACTGCTCACGACGCTCCTGCAACATGGTCTGGAGCTTCTCGGCGAGGTACTGGTACTGCACGCCGATTTCCTGGATTTGTTCAGAAGTTTTGCGCTTTTCTTCATCGCTCATGACTGCTGCGTCCTGCTGCAGTTTTTCTTGCAGGGCAGTGGCCTCCTCGGCCAGCGCGCGAACCTTCGTCTCGTCTTCGGCAGTTTCTTCCCTTATGGCGGCATCAACAACTTTTGCACGTTCGGAATTGAAGAGGGCACCTGCCATGTCTAGTACAGCAATTTTCATTGACGACGTTGCTGGAGCTGCGGGAGCAGGATCCTGGGCAAGTGCCGGGCCAGCAAAAGCAGCGACGAGCACAATGCAAGCAGCGTTCAAAGTGACCTGCTTGATCAAAGACTGAATACACATGGTGATTTTCACAACTATCTCCGTAATTTGCTTGGTAAATGATTCTGGGGGCTGGGGTTGGCTACGTGATTTGGCCGGGGCTTTGGTTAAAGCCTGACGCACATCAGGCAGCCATCAAAAGGAATTGCCCATATTGAACTGGAACATCTCGGTTTCATCTATGTTACTGCTATTGAAGGGTTTGGCAAGACTGAAGGACATGACGCCGAATGCGCCTGACAGCCAAGCGACTGATAGCCCAGCTGAATAGCGCATTTCGCCGAGGTCAAAGTTGCTGCAGTTGTTGGATGCCAACTGGTCTTCTGTGCAATAACTGGAAAACACGTTACCGGCATCGACAAAGAAAACCGACCGGAGACGACTACGATCCTTGATGAACGGCATGGGAAACAGCAATTCCATTGTGCCTACCGTCTGGATGTTGCCTCCAAAGGGCGATGGTGTGCCGCCGTAAAGATTTTGTCTGTCGAGTGTCTGTTTAAAGAGTGGCAGGCCGGTATTATCCAGCAGCGGCTGTCCATCAGGACCCACGGCTTGTGTAAGCAGGTACGCCGCAGGCGACAGCGGATCAGCGATTGGGTTACCGGAAAAGTCCAGCATGATGTTTCCGTCACCGTCCTTCAGATAAGTGGAAGCAGCTGTCAGGTATTGCGCAGGAAAGGTGCTGCGCGGGCCCAGCGTGTTGGTTTCGAAGCCGCGCACCGAACCCTGACCACCGGCATAAAAATTCTGGAAGAAGGGCAACTGCGCGGTATCACCATAACCATCTCCATAGCCCAGATCGGCACGGGCATGCAGGACCCAATCACCGGAAATAGGGAAAAACTGTTCCTTGTAGTAACGCATCTTGTAATACGCGAGGTCACTACCGGGCACGGTGAATTCAAATGAAAGACTTTGCGCACCACCAGCCGTCGGGAACTGACCGAGGTTCAGCGTTGATTCGCTCCAGGTGACTGCAAGCGTCAGATTGTTGAAATTGTTGCCATCACGATCCAGAAACCCCTGACGATTGTTGAACGCAGCGCTGGGCAGACCAGAGATAGCTGCCAGCACTGGCTCGGAGATCGGGTAAATGATGCCGGTATCGGGATCATAGAAGGACGAGGGACGGCCCGATACCGCAATGTAATTAATGATGTCTGGAATCAAGGCTGGGCTCGACTTGATTTCCTGCACTGGTCCGAACCCTTCATCGATCTTGGTATTGCTGAGGCCAAGGTTGAACGACAGACCCTCGGTTTCACTGAGCCGGTATCCGTAGGTGGTGTTGAGGCTCAGTTGGTCAGTGCTGAAACTTGCCAGGTTCAAGGCGGCATAATCTGAGCTCGCATAACTGATGCCAAAGCCGCGGCTCACACCATCGATAGTGTAGTAGGGATCAAAATAGTTAAAGTTGTAGTTGGTGCTGAAATCACTGGTTTCGGCAGCAACACTGATGGTCTTGCCAGTGCCGAGGAAGTTGGCCTGCTGCAGGTTGGCACTGAGTACGAAGCCCTGGACCTGACCGTAACCCAGACTGCCGCCGATCTGGCCTGACAACTGCTCGATAACGGTATAGTCGACATCGATCTGGTCCGTGGTACCAGGCACCGGCGTGGTCTCGAATTCTACTTCCTCGAAATAGCCCAGCCGTTCCATTCTGACCTTGGACTGTTCCAGAGCCAGATTCGACGCCGGGGCGCCTTCCATCTGGCGCATTTCACGGCGCAACACTTCGTCTGCCGTATTGGTATTGCCCAGAAAGGTAATGCGGTTTACGTAGGTGCGACTGCCGGGTTCGACGAAAAAGGTAATATCAACCGTCTTCGTCTCTTCATCGATGGCTGGAACTCCTTCCACTTCTGCGAAGAAATAACCGCGGTTGCCTAGCAACTGCGTCATGAATTCCGATGTTGTCGTCACCAACTGTTGTGAGAATACCTGTCCTTCTCGGACCTGCAGCACCAGCCGCAGCAACTCTTCAGAGTCGACCAGATCGCCAGCCAGTTCGACTTCAGCAACCTTGTACACCTCGCCTTCGGAAATATTAACCGTGATGTAGACCTGGGCTTTGTCCGGCGACAGCGACACCTGAGTGGAGGTAATGTCAAAATTGATGTAGCCCTGGTCCATGTAATAGGACGTAAGCCGCTCGAGGTCGCCGTTGATCTTTTCACGCGCATAGCGGTCGTCCTTGCGGAAGAAAAAGACAACCTTGGAGAACCAGTTCTTGGACTTCAGTTCGAACAGGTCGAGCAGCTCCTCTTCTTCGAAAACTGTGTTACCAACAATATTGATATGGACGATCTTGGAGGCATCACCTTCATCAATGTTGATATTGAGCGCAACGCGATTGCGCTCCTGCTCATCGATTTCAAGCTCAACACGGGCACCGTACATGCCCTGCCCCACATACTGCTCTTCCAGCGCCAGTTGCATGCCTTCCAGCGTGGAAGGTTTGAACACCTGACCAACCGCGAGATCGGCTTTGGTCATGTTCTCCCGGAGCGCTTCGGTGGGAATCAGTTTATTGCCTTCGATGTTGATCTCGGAGATGGTTGGGCGCTCCGTCACGCGTATGATCAACACGTTGTCTTCTGTGAGCACCTCGATGTCATCAAAAAAATCTGAAGCAAAGACATCACGAATCAGGTTGGTGATGGCTTCCTGGTCAACCTGATCGCCAACCCGGACATTGATCAGACCAAACACACTGCTGGCAGCGACACGCTGCAAACCTTCAACACGGATATCAGCAACCGTGATGGTTTGTGCCTGCGTTGCAGACAGGCCGAGCAGCGCTAATGCGCAAACGGAGAAGGTACGAGCTAGCGACTTCGGGATCATGGAGTAGAGCAGGCCTTAAAGCAGACGATTTACATCGTTATAGATTGCGAGAAACATGATACCGGCGACCAACAAGATGCCGAATTGCATGCCCCATTCCTGAATCCGGAGCGGAACCGGACGGCGAAAAATGCCTTCAATGGCGTAATAAAACAGATGCCCTCCGTCCAGCACCGGTATCGGCAAAAGATTCAAGACCCCGAGACTGATACTGAGCGCCGCCAGAAAACCGAGATAATATTCCATTCCATAGCTCACCGTCTCGCCTGCCACCTGGGCAATTGTGATGGGGCCGCTAAGATTGCTGACAGAAATCAGACCAGTGAGCATTTTCTTGATTGATACAAGTACAAACACACTGTTTTTCCAGGTTTCACTCAAGGCTTGCGGGATCGCGGCAAAAGGCGAGTAGCGCACATTACGGGTCATACCTGGCGGCATCACAGGCACAGTGACCGAGGCACCGATGTAACCCTGGGTATTGCCCTCAGCGCTGAGTTCCGGCTGGCCGACATCATTTAGTCTCACCGATGGCGTCAGCAACAGTTCGTAACTCAGGCCTTCGCGCAATACCGTTACCCGCATCGTTTGTTCCGGATTGGCCTGCACCAACTCCAGCCAGTGCCCCCAGTCGCGGACATTTACACCATCGGAACTGATAATCAGATCGCTTGCGAGTATTCCCGCTGACTGCGCCCTGCCCTCGGGCAGAACCTCACCGATGCGTGCTGGCAAGACCTGATGGAAAGGAGTAATGCCCAGAGCTCCCAAGAGGCCGGGCTCTTCGCTTCCCGCGAGCCAGCGCCGCAACGGAATACTGTGTGAGCGGATCATCCCGCCGTTCATGGAACGAACCTGCAGGTCCAACTGGCCGTCTTCACCCAACCGGTCGAGCAAGTGTATTTGTACTTCCTGCCACGTTGCGGTGCTATCACCGTCCACAGTCAGAATTTCATCGCCAGGTTGCAAGCCAGCCACTGCGGCAGGACCAGAGTCGGTGACAGCACCGACCACTGGCGCCAGACCACTGACACCGTTCATGAACATCAGCCAGTAGACGAAAATTGCCAGCAGAAAATTGGCTATGGGGCCTGCTGCTACGATTGCAGCGCGTTGGGACAAGGGTTTGTGGTTGAAAGTCCGGCTGCGCTGTTCGGGGCTGAGCTCTTCTTGATCACCTTTCTGCTCACTCGCCTGCTCACCCAGCATTTTGACGTAACCGCCAAGAGGCAGTACTCCGATGACATATTCAGTGGCTTCCTGTGCCGTTTCCCCGTGCATGGGTTTGCCGCGCCAGCGCACCAGCGCTTTGCCAAATCCCACGGAAAAACGTTCCACTTTCACACCGCACAAACGGGCGATGCTGAAGTGGCCGTATTCATGGATCGTCACCAAAATGCCCAACGTGACCAGCATGGCCACGATGTTGTAGATGACGCCGCCGATGGCGGTACCCATCACTTCCATAAAGTACAGTTCCTGGTCGAAGCAGCGTGCATTGCTTTGAGCACTCCTTCTTTGAGCACCCTCTGAGCACTCTATGACCGCTTATATCCGGTTAAATATCCGGAAACTCAAGGGTAAATAATCCGGATTGGGGGTGAGGCCCCAAGCATTTGACGGGCCAAGGCTCTGCTTTCCATATCAAGTGCCAGGACCGCCTCCAGATCGGGCGGAGCCTTGCAATCCAGGCCCTGCATAACGCGTTCAATGATAACAGGTATTTGGCCAAAGCCGACTTGTCCGGACAGAAAGGCAGACACTGCGATTTCGTTCGCCGCGTTGAGCACAATCGGTGCTGCACCCCGCATTTCGGCTGCCTGCCTGCCCAAACTCAGGCCCGGGAAGCTGGCTGGATCGGGCTCCATGAATTCCAGCTTGCCTATGGCTACCAAATCCAGGCCCGTCACACCAGAAGCCATGCGTTGCGGCCAGGCGAGGCCATAGGCAATGGGCGTCCGCATGTCCGGATTGCCCAGTTGGGCGAGCACGGAGCCGTCGCAGTAATAGACCAGTGAATGCACAATGCTTTGGGGATGGATCAGGATATCGATCTGTTGTGCGGGAGTAGCGAACAGATAACTCGCTTCAATCAGTTCCAGCGCCTTATTGACCAGCGTGGCGGAATCCACCGAAATCTTCTGCCCCATCCGCCAGTTCGGATGCTTGCAGGCTTGGGCGGGTGTCGCTGCAGCCATCGCTGCCGGTGACCAGCCTCGGAAAGGGCCGCCGGAAGCAGTCAGTACGATTTTGGCAAAACCATCGCCACTGCAACGGCTGAAGTGCCCCTGATCATCAATGGGCAAACACTGAAAAATCGCATTGTGCTCGCTGTCGATCGGTATCACCCGCGCACCGCTGGCTACAGCCGTTGCCATGAACAGTTCACCTGCCATGACGAGCGCCTCTTTGTTTGCAAGCAGCACTTTCTTGCCACTGCGTGCGGCAGCGAGTGTTGGCATCAGTCCGGCACCACCGACGATAGCCGCCATCACCGTATCCACTTCTGGGGCAGACGCGATCCAGACCAAAGCCTCCGGACCATAATGCACTTCAATGGCAAGTCCCGCGGCCTGTAATTGCTCGTGCAGCCATGTTGCAGCACTCGCCTCTCCGGTTACGGCATGCCGTGGTTTATGTTCGAGACACTGCGCCAGCAACAATTCAGTGTTGGTGTACGCCGACAGTGCGAACACCCTGAAGCGCTCAGGATGCTCAGCCAGTACGCGCAGTGTATTAACGCCGATTGAACCGGTTGCGCCCAGAATCGTGACGGTCTGGAAATCGCCGCTCACAGGAAGCCCGCCTGCAGCAAAAACACACTGTATACCGGCAGCGCCGCAGTCAGACTGTCGATCCGGTCAAGCACGCCGCCATGCCCGGGTAGCAGTGTGCCGCTGTCTTTCACACCGGCCTGGCGCTTTAGCATACTTTCAAACAAGTCGCCCACCACACTCGCCGCAGCAAGCACAAAAGCGGCAAGAGTGGCCAGCACCCCTTGCAAGAGAGTCAGTTCAATTCCATGTGTTACCAATACGAGCCACAACACTGCACAGACGGCAAGCTGCCCGCCAGCAAAGCCTTCCCAGGTTTTGTTCGGACTCACCAGCGGGGCTAGTTTGTGTTTGCCGAACGCACGACCGGTAAAATAGGCGCCAATATCTGCCGCCGCAACCAGCGCCAGCAACAACAGGATAAAGAAGGCGTGCCGCTCCAGACCGCGCAAGTGCGACAAGGCAAGCCAGCCTGGCAGCAGCACGAGCAATCCCGCCGGAAGCAGCACCACACACCGGTGCCATAGCGCGTTGCCACGCGGATAGAGACATACCAACGCGAGAGCGAGTAGCCACCACAACACACTAAATTGCAGCAAAGCATTGCGCAGGGGAAGAGAGAGATACTGCAGTGCGAACATCAACATAAGGGTCAGTCCAGTGTAAGCCGCACGCCATGGCAGCGCTTGCACACCAGCAAGCCTGCTCCATTCCCAAACGCCGAGCGCAATGCATACGGCGATAAAAACCTGGAACCACAGTGGTGGAAACTGCAAGATCGCTACCAGCAGTACTGCAACAAGTATCACAGCAGTAATTATGCGCTGCCTAAGCATGCTCACCTCCACTGCCTTGTTCCCGCTCGATTTGCTCGCTGATTTTGCCGTAGCGTCGCTGCCGTGAAACAAAATCGGCCAGCGCCATGTCAAGTTCGGCGGCGCCGAAGTCCGGCCAGTAAGTCGTTGTGAAATGCAGTTCCGTATAGGCAAACTGCCAAAGCAGGAAATTACTGATGCGGAACTCGCCGCCGGTGCGAATGCACAAGTCCGGTGGCGGCAGTCCGGACAGCGCAATATATTCGTCCAACATGTTTTCGCTGATCAACTCCGGCGCAAGCGTTCCGGCCTTGACCAGCTCCGCTAGTTGCCGCACAGCCTGCGTAATATCCCAGCGTCCGCCATAGTCGGCAGCAATTACTACACACAAGCCCTTGTTGCTGTCTGTCAGCTTTTCCGCTTCGCGCATAAGGCTCTGCAGTTTGTCGGAGAAGCGGGCACGATTGCCGATGAAGCGCAATCTGATGCTGTTGCGATGTAGTTCTGCAACTTCTTTTTTTTGCAGAAAACGCGCGAACAAGGCCAACAGCCCGCTGACTTCCTGTGGAGGCCGCTTCCAGTTTTCACTGCTAAAGGCAAACAAGGTGAGGCACTCAATGCCTTTTTCGGCGCACAACTTGATGATATTCCGTGCGGACTCAGCTCCAGCGCGATGACCGGCAAGCCCGGTGCCACCACGTTGTTTCAGCCAGCGGTTGTTGCCGTCCATGATGATGGCAACATGACGAGGCAGCATGGAAACAGGGGGCGACGACTTCAGGCTATGCTCTGCTGAATCAGGTGCGTGCACCATGAAATCTGACCGCCCGGGGACTGGATAAATGCTGGAGAGATACTGAAGGGAAACTAGATCGCGAGCAGCTCAGCCTCTTTTCCTGCGTATTTCTTGTCGATAAGAGCGATATAGCTGTCAGTCAGCTTCTGGATGCTCTGCTCGGCACGGCGCTCCTCGTCTTCGCTGATCTTCTTGTCTTTGAGCTCGTCCTTGTAATGGGTATTGGCATCGCGGCGCACGTTGCGTACGGCAACTCGGGCATGCTCGGCTTCAACCTTGGCCTGCTTGGTGTACTCTTTTCGGGTCTGCTCCGTCAGTGACGGCATCGGGACGCGGATGACGTCGCCGTTGTTGGACGGATTGAGACCGAGATCTGCTTTCATAATTGCGCGCTCGATTTCCGCCAGCATTTTTTTCTCCCAAGGCGCGACCATCAGTGTGCGCGCGTCTTCAGCGACCACGTTGGCGACCTGGCTGATCGGCAGGTTGGAGCCGTAATAGTTGACCTGCACGCTGTCGAGAATACTTGGATGCGCGCGGCCCGTGCGAATCCTGTTGAACGCAGTGTCGAGGCTCGCAAGAGACTTCTTCATGCGCTCCTCAGTTTCTTTGAGATAGATAGTGCTCATGGCTGGCTCCCCCGTTGAATCAGTGTGCCTTCTTCCTTTCCGGTGATGATATTGAAGAGGGCCCCTGCCTTGTTCATGTTGAATACCCGCACCGGCATGTTGTGGTCCCGGCTCAGGCAAATTGCAGTGAGATCCATTACAGCCAGTTTCTTGTCCAGTACTTCGTCATAGGTAAGGGTCGTGTACTTCACTGCCTGCGGATTTTTAATGGGATCCGCAGAATATACCCCGTCTACCTTGGTAGCCTTCAGGACAAGATCAGCATCGATTTCGATGCCGCGCAGGCAAGCAGCAGAATCAGTAGTGAAGAAGGGATTGCCAGTACCTGCAGAGAAGATCACGACATCACCGTCTTTCAGGTGGCGAATTGCGGTACGCCGGTCGTAGTGCTCGACCACGCCACTCATTGGTATGGCTGACATCACGCGAGTGGAGATGCCGGCACGCTCCAACGCATCGCGCATCGCGAGTGCGTTCATTACCGTCGCCAGCATACCCATGTGATCGCCTGTAACGCGTTCCATGCCAGCTTCATGCAGGGCCGCCCCCCTGAACAGGTTGCCACCGCCGATCACGAGTCCTACCTGCACACCAATTTCAACCAATTGGCCGATGTCCACCGCCAGCCGGTCCAGCACCTTCGGATCGATGCCGAAATCGACAGCGCCGGTGAGAGCCTCGCCGCTGAGCTTCAGCAGGATGCGGTCATATTTGCGGATCTTGGTGGTCATTTTTTATATTCCTGGCCGCCCGCAGTGTGCAGATTCAAACGGAGTTACTTGTTGTCTTTCCCATCATTATTCTTGCCCAGTCCGGCCGTCGCGGCAACCTCGGCAGCGAAATCCACGACTTCTCTCTCAATCCCCTCACCCACCATGAACCGGACGAAAGATTTGATAGACGCATTGGCCTGCTTGGCCAGTTTGCCGACTTTTATGTCAGGGTCTTTCACAAATGCCTGTTCGGTCAGACTGACTTCTTCAATGTATTTGCGCAAACGGCCACTGACCATCTTTTCGATGATGTCAGCTGGTTTGCCGCTCTCGGCAGCCTGCGCGGTATAGATTTCACTTTCTTTGGCCAGCACCTCGGCCGGTACATCTTCGGGTTTGACGACCAGCGGATTGGTGGCAGCGACATGCATCGCCACATCCCGGGCCAAGTCCTGATCCCCGCCCTGCAGCGCAACCACAACGGCAATCTTGTTGTTGGAGTGCAAATAGCCGCCCACGGTTGAGCCATCATTGCCAACTACAACGGCACGACGCACGCTGATGTTCTCGCCAATCTTCTGTACCAGCGCCAGCCGGTCAGCTTCGAGACCGGCGGCCATCAGGGCGGGAACATCGGAGGATTTGCTTGTGAAAACTTGTGCCAGCACCTTGCCGGCGAACGCGACAAAATTTGCTTCGCGTGCGGCAAAATCGGTTTCGGAGTTCACTTCCACCATAACGCCATAACTGCCGTTGTCGGCGATTTTGGTTAGCACGATACCTTCGGCTGCAGTTCTGCCAGCCTTCTTGGCAGCTTTCATGCTACCGGCCTTACGCAAATTTTCGATAGCGAGTTCAATGTCGCCAGCGGCTTCGACGAGCGCTTTTTTGCACTCCATCATGCCGAGGCCGGTTCTTTCTCGTAATTCCTTGACTGTAGAAGCGGTGATCTCTGCCATAACGCGGCTCCTGTAGATTATTTCAATTTATGCAGCGGCCTGCGCGGTGTGGCGGCCACTCTTGGAAGAAAGGGGCACAAGGCCCCTTCTTCAGATGCAAGTACGGGAACTTATTCCCCGGCTTTGGCGGCAGGCTTGGCTTTAGCTTTTACCTGAACCTTGGGTTTGACCGGAGCTTTGGCCTTTGCTTTGGGCTTCGGCTTGCCACCGTCGCCTGCCATTTCCAACGATTCGGTACTGGCTTCAGCCTGACCAGCTTCTTCCGAAAACTCTTCTTTCTGGCTCGCAGCTTCCATCACCGCGCGGCCTTGGCCTTCAACGCAGGCATTCGCCACGTTTTCGACATAGAGCTGGATGGCGCGGATGGCATCGTCATTGCCGGGGATCACGAAGTCGATGCCATCGGGATTGCTGTTGGTGTCAACAATGCCGATTACCGGGATGCCGAGCTTGTTGGCTTCTGAAATCGCGATGCGCTCATGATCAACATCGATCACGAACAGTGCGTCAGGCAAACCACCCATGTCCTTGATACCACCAATGCTCTTCTCCAGTTTGTCCTGAGCGCGGCGGCGCATCAGCGCTTCTTTCTTGGTCAGTTTTTCGAAGGTACCGTCGGCAGACTGGGTTTCCAGTTCGCGCAGGCGGCGGATAGATGCACGGATGGTCTTGTAGTTGGTGAGCATGCCGCCCAACCAGCGCTGGTCAACGTAAGGCATGCCGGCACGGGCTGCCTCAGCTTTAACGATCTTGCTAGCGGCGCGCTTGGTGCCGACAAACAGAACTTTCTGCTTGCGCTCAGCCATGCCCTTGATCAAGCCCAAGGCATGATTGAAGGCAGGTAAGGTGTGTTCGAGGTTGATGATATGGATTTTGTTGCGAGCTCCGAAGATGTACTTGCCCATCTTGGGGTTCCAGTAACGACACTGGTGGCCGAAATGCACGCCGGCCTGCAACATGTCTTTCATGCTGACAGTCATGGTAGTTTCCTATGGTTGGGTTAAGCCTCCACACACCCCATCAGCCCAACCCTTCCGGAACTCTCTTAGTAAAGAATCCGGTCGGGCACCCAGGCGGATGTGCCGGTGCATGTGCGACATTAAGTTAACAAAAATGCAGGGTTATCCTGCGGTTATGCCTGAGTCAGGTGCTCTGGTGAGCAGCCCTTCCGAAGCGGGCGGCTTTATACCATGAAGTGCGGGCGGCTGGAAAGTTGAAAATGGCTCGCATGTACTTGATCTGCCACATACTCTAGAATTCACACTTTTACAGGAACCCCGCATTTTCATGCCCGTCTCGATCAAAACCCCGCAGGAAATCGCTCACATGCGCGAGGCCGGACGACTGGCCGCCGAAGTGCTGGATATGATCGGCCCCTATTTGGAGCCTGGCATCAGCACAGGAGAACTTGATCGTATTTGCCACAACCATATTGTCAACGTGCAGAAAGCGATTCCCGCCCCGCTCAACTACAACGGCTTTCCCAAATCGATTTGCACCTCGGTCAATCATGTGATCTGTCATGGTATTCCGAGCGATGCCAAGATTCTGAAGGAGGGAGACATCATCAACGTCGACATCACGGTGATCAAACACGGTTTCCATGGCGACACCAGCAAGATGTTTGCTGTCGGCAAAGTCGCCGCCCACGCCCAGAAACTGATCGACGTCACCCTCGAATGCCTTTACAAGGGCATGGCACTGGTCGGCCCCGGCACTTATCTCGGTGACATCGGTCACGTGATCCAGCAGCACGCCGAAGGCCAACACTATTCCGTGGTGCGTGAATATTGCGGGCACGGCATTGGACGTGTCTTCCATGAAGATCCGCAAGTACTGCACTACGGACAGAAAAATACCGGCATGCAATTGCGCGAAGGCATGGCTTTCACGATTGAGCCCATGATCAACGCCGGCACCCGCCACACCAAGCTGTCACACACCGATGGCTGGACGGTAACGACCCGCGACCGGCGCTTGTCGGCCCAATGGGAGCATACGATGGCTGTGACCGCGCATGGCTGTGAAGTGTTCACGCGCCGTAAGGATGAAATTTTCCCGTTCACCACGGGTTGAACCATGAATGTGCCTCTGATACGCATCGGCAGCAAACGTCAGGCCCTGTTCAACAAGCGCGAATTTAGCCGGCAGTTGCAAGAAGCCCCCTCAGCCATCGCCAGTTTCAAACAGTGCATCAAGTCCGCGCGCGCGCAGCTGGATGAACGTTTCAGCGCTGGAGAAAAGGTCGATATCCTGCTCGGCGACCTGAGCTGGCTTATCGACCAGATCCTCACCGAAGCCTGGTGTCGTTACAGTTTCAGCAAAGCCGATGACATCAGTCTGGTGGCGGTGGGCGGTTACGGTCGCAGCGAACTGCACCCTTACTCTGATATCGATATCCAGATTCTGCTCAGACGCGGCAACCAGAGCCGCTACCGGGACGAAATCGTTGCCTTCCTTACCTTCTTGTGGGACATCAATCTCGAAGTTGGCCAGAGCGTACGCTCCATCAGCGAAAATATCCGGGAAGCCGCGAAAGACATCACAGTCGCAACCGCGCTGCTCGAATCGCGCACGATCTACGGTAACACGGCGCTGCACGAACAAGTGATGTCACGCCTCTCCTACAAAAACGTGTGGAAGCATCGCCGCTTTTTCGTCGCGAAAAAAGCCGAGCAACAGGACCGTCACCGCAAGCATGACGACATCGAATACTCACTCGAGCCAAACATCAAGGCGGCACCAGGCGGCCTGCGTGACATCCAGACCATCAGCTGGATCGCCCGCCACTACTTTGGCACCGGTGATTACAAGGATCTTGTGCTGCGCGGCTTTCTGCAAAAAACCGAGTACCGCGACCTGATCAAGGGCCGCAATTTCTTGTGGAAATTGCGCTGGGGCCTGCACATGCTCAACAGCCGGCGCGAAGATCGCCTCTTGTTCGAACACCAGCGCCGGCTTGCCGAATTGTTTGGCTACAAAAACGACAGCAAAAGTCTCGCCATCGAAAAACTGATGAAACAGTACTATCAGGCTGTGCTCACGCTGCGTCAGCTGAACGATGTACTGCTGCAATTGTTCGACGAAGAAATTCTCAGACCTGACGAAGCCGTACGTGTGCGCGCCATCAACAACCGCTTCCAGATGCGCAACGACTACATCGAAGCCCGGCATGCGCGCGTGTTCCAGTACACGCCGATGGCACTGATCGAAATTTTCATGCTGATGGCGCAGGATCGTTCCATCGAAGGCATCCGCGCCGCAACGATCCGCCTGATCCGCAACAACCTGCGGCTAATCGACGACAATTATCGCAAGGATGTACGCAATACCTCCATGTTCATGGAGCTGCTGCGTTCGCCGCACCGCATGGTCAACATGCTGCGCAAGATGAAGCATTACGGCGTGTTGTCCGCCTATTTGCCGGAGTTCGGCCGCATTGTTGGGCAGATGCAGCACGACCTCTTTCATATATATACCGTAGACGACCATACGCTGCAGGTCATGGAGAACATGCGCCGCTTCCGCCACCCGGCTGCAGAGGAAAAGTTCCCGATCGCTGCGCAGATCATGAAGCATCTGCCGAAACCAGAATTGTTGTATATCGCAGGCCTCTATCACGATATCGCGAAAGGCCGCGGAGGCGATCACTCGCTGCTGGGCATCAAGGATGCCGAGCAATTCTGCAAACGCCACCATCTTGGCAATTGGGACACAACGCTGGTCGGCTGGCTTGTGCGCAGCCATCTGGTGATGTCAGGCGTTGCGCAACGCGAGGACATTCACGATCCGGAAGTCATCAAGGCCTTCGCCTTGCAGGTTGGTGACCAGGTACACCTGGATTACCTTTACAACCTTACTGTTGCCGACATCAACGGGACCAACCCGAATCTGTGGAATACCTGGCGGGCATCGCTGCTACGCAAGCTTTATCTCTCCACCCGGCGCGCACTTACCCAGGGACTCGAGATTACTGTCGACAAGGACAGCCGTATCCGTGACACCCAGGATGTAGTGGCAGGCCTGCTTAAAGACAAGGGTTACAGCCGCAAGGCACTGCTTGAACTGTGGAGTGGCGCGCATGAGGACTACTATCTGCGCGAAGCACCCGAAGACATCGCATGGCAAACGGAAGAGTTCGCCCAGCACACGGTGGCGGAGACTCCACTTATCGCCATTCGCAATACCACCACGCACATTTACGAGGGCGCGACTCAAGTCATGGTGCGTGCACCCAATTCCGCGTTCCTCTTCGCAAATCTGAGCACAGCCTTCGACCGCTTGAATCTGAACATTCAGGACGCACGCATGTACCACATGGACAATA